>JAHEYM010000109.1 GCA_023251595.1 Bacteroidota bacterium | reverse complement strand
CCCGATCTTACGGATGCCTTTCGGACTAAAGTATGGTCTTTCGTCTGTACCGTTACGTCTTTGGATTTACCAAGAGCAGACGCCTCATCACTCCATCCTTCACCCGGATCTTCTCCGATTTTTCCAAAAATGTCGATGATTTTGTACTTGCCGTCAACCAGCTTTTCCAGTGTAATAGCGTCATTTCCATTAAAATACAGTGTGCTGTTGCTGCTATAATCGGGACAAACAAGCGTATCTGACAAAATAATTAACTCGGGATTAATCATTTTATCAAAGCCGATACCTGAATTATCTCTTTTCTGGAGGGCGATAACAAAAGTCTTCCCTGGGGAAATCATTCCGCCCAAAGGCAGCGAAGCATCTTCTTTGAATAGAGAATCTCCGTTATGCCAGCGCACCAACCGATAACTTTCGAGAGAGATAACGGCCAGAGTTGGATTGTAAAGCTCCAGCGCCTTATTGTTGAAAGTTCCTTCTACATATTCCGAGATAAAAATGTCGGAACAATTAGATTGGGCATGCAATGTTCCACCGACCATAAGGAGAATAGCCAATGTCTTCATTTTCATGATGTTCATAGTTTTGGGTATATGGAATTTGATAAATTTTCATAACTTTTTGTTAAGAATCTTCCCGTCTTCCTTTAAGACCCACTCAATTTATGGGGATAGAGGTCTACGCGCTTCCCTTCTAATTGTTTCCACGAATTAGGATAATAGGCATGTAATCACTTAATTTATAGCAATATAATAACTACTTTTGCGCCGTTTTGAGAACACTATATTCACAAACTTACATATTTTTATTTTAATAACTATAGATATGAACGATATGAAAAGAAACTTATTGAACTATGCGATTTGCTGTATGGTTTGCATAGGGTTTACACCTGTTACAAGTGGACAGAATCCGTTGAAATACCCGTCACCAGCAAAAACAGCGCAGGTTGATAATTTTTTTGGTGAAAAAGTGGCTGATCCTTACCGCTGGATGGAATATGATACCGCTACGAATGTAAGACAATGGGTTGAAGAGGAAAATAAAGTAACAAACGGGTATCTGGATCAGATTCCTTACAGGGGAAAAATCAAAGAAAGATTGACTGAAATAATTAATTATCCAAAATACTCCGCTCCATACAAGGCGGGCGAATATTTTATTTATCAGAAAAATGACGGATTACAGAACCAGAGTGTATATTATGTACAAAAAGGACAGGAAGCTACTCCTGAGGTATTGCTCGATCCTAATAAGTTATCATCCGACGGTACAGCAGCTGTTTCGATCGTCGGATATTCGATGAATAAAAAATATGCCGCATTCACCGTCAATCAATCCGGTTCTGATTGGGAAAACATATATATACTTGACATCGAAAACAAAAAACAATTAGCTGACAGGATTGAATGGGCAAAGTTTACGGGTGCAGCTTTCAAAGCTGATGGATTTTATTATAGTTGTTACGATAAACCCGAAGTATCTAAATCGCTTTCCGAGAAAAACGAATATCATAAAATATATTTTCACAAAATCGGTGATTTGCAGAGCAAAGACCTACTTGTTTATCAGGACAAAGCACATCCCTTAAGATATTTTAGTGCGCAAACGACAGAGGATGAAAAATATTTATTTGTTTATGGTTCAGAAGGTACTGATGGGACAGAGGTCTATTATCAGAATTTAGCAGATGGTCAAAAGGAATTAAAACTTTTATTACCCGGATTTAAATATAACTATAATGTTCTTGATAATGTCGGCAGCAAATTCTTGGTATATACAAACGATGGAGCACCCAATTACCATGTGGTGATGATCGATCCTTCAAAACCCGATAAAAAGAATTGGGAAGAAATTATTCCTGAAAAACCGGAATATTTAGAAGGTGTTACACTTGCCGGAGGAAAAATGTTTGCTACCTATCTGAAGGATGTGTGCAGTCGCGTTTACCGTTATGATTTAACAGGAAAACCGGAAGGTGAAATATCACTTCCTTCGTTAGGAACAGCGACGGTTTCGGGCGGGAACAGAGATGACAAATCACTCTTCTACACCTTTACATCATTTACTTATCCTCCAACTATATATAAATATGATATTCAATCTCAAAAATCTGAAGTTTTTAAAAAGTCTGAAGTAAAAATTAATTCGGATGAATTTGAGACCAAACAGGTTTTTTATACCAGCAAAGACGGAACAAAAATTCCGATGTTCATTGTATCGAGAAAAGGTTTGAAACAAGATGGGACAAATCCGACTCTTCTCTATGGTTATGGTGGTTTTAATATTAGTCTGACACCAACTTTCTCGGCTTCAAGAATGATTTTGCTTGAAAATGGCGGGATTTATGCACTCGCAAATTTGCGTGGGGGAGGCGAATATGGCGAATCGTGGCACAAGGCAGGAATGCTTGATAAAAAACAAAATGTATTTGATGATTTTATTGCGGCTGCCGAATATTTAATAAAGGAGAAATACACCCAACCATCTAAATTGGCCATTCAAGGTGGCTCGAATGGGGGACTTCTTATCGGTGCGTGTATGACTCAGCGACCTGAGCTCTATAAAGTCGCATTTCCGGCAGTGGGAGTGATGGATATGTTGCGTTTTCACCGGTTCACCGTAGGTTGGGGATGGGTAGTTGAATATGGGTGCGCAGATAGTCTGAAGGATTTTAAAAATATATATAAATATTCGCCGCTTCATAACCTGAAATCCGGCGTTGAATATCCTGCTACAATGATTACGACAGCTGATCATGATGACAGAGTAGTTCCTGCACATTCATTTAAATTTGCTGCAACTTTACAAGAGAAACAGAAAGGTACTAATCCTGTGCTGATTCGCATCGATGTCAAAGCTGGTCATGGAGCCGGAAAACCAATTTCTAAAGTAATAGCTGAGCAAGCTGATATATGGTCATTCATGTTTTATAATATGGGAGTAAAATACTAGTAGAGACGTTGCATGCAACGACTGGTTGAAGGGTTGATGGGTTGATGGGTTGAAGGGTTGAAGGGTTGAAGGGTTGAAAAGTTGAAGGGTTTATGGGTTGAAAAGTTGAAAAAAATTTATTTATGACAGAAATATGTATATATACCGAACTCATAACTCATAACTCATTATGCAACGTCTTTTAATAATTTTTGCACTTTCCCTCGTCAACTTTGGTTTTTCACAGAACCCACATTTGATTTCCGGTCCGATGTTGGGATATGTTGAACATCGTTCTGCACTTATATGGCTGGAGGTCGACAAAACAGTGCAAGACGTTGAAATTCATTATTGGGAAAAAGACAGTTCACAGAGTACTAAAACTGTTAAGTATATAGATATCCTTCAACAGGAGTTTAATCCGGTCAGAGTTATTCTGACAGACCTGAAAATGAACACTCAGTACGAATATTCAATATATCTGGAACATTCAAAAACGACAACGACTTTTCCACTTACTTTCAAAACCCGCGAATTGTGGGAATACAGAAAAGATCCCCCTGAATTTAGTTTTGTGCTTGGCTCTTGTCTATATATAAATGATTCTCTTTATGACCGACCCGGAAAGAAATACGGAAAAAGTCCGAAAATACTGGAGACGATGGCAGATCAAAAAGCAGATTTTAATTTGTGGATGGGTGATAATCTCTATTTCCGTGAGGCAGACTACAGTTCGGCGTATGGCATGAATTACAGATATTCACACGATCGCGCCATTCCGGAATTACAGCGTTTGCTGGCTTCCAGAGCCAATTTTGCGATTTGGGACGATCATGATTTCGGTCCAAATGATTCGGATCTTTCTTTTGAGTTAAAGGATGAAGCATTTTCCCTCTTCAAAAAATATTGGGGAAATACAAGTTATGGAGAAAGGGGAAACGAAGGTGTATATACCAAGTTTTCATACGGGGATGCTGAATTCTTTCTGACAGATGATCGCATGTTCCGCAGCTCCGATCGATTGCCTGATAGTCTGAATGGTGGACCGAATCCTGACAAGACCTTTTTTGGGAAAACCCAATTAAAGTGGATCGAAAACGCTCTGATGACAAGCCGTCAACCCTTTAAATTTGTCGTATTGGGAGGGCAAGTACTAAATCCACTAAGTAAAGATGAGTGTTTACGGCATTATCCGGTCGAGTATAATGAATTGATCAACTTCATCGTGACTAACCGAATCAGCGGAGTAATCTTCCTTACCGGTGACCGACATTTCTCGGAAACCATAGGGTTTCAACCTCCGGGTTTCTACAAAATACTTGATTTCACTTGTTCACCTCTCACCTCTTCCCCATACGTACTAAATGAATCCAATCCCGAGTTTCTGAATCCGCTGCGGGTACCTGGAACCTTGGTAATGAAGAACAATTTTGGTAAAATAACCATTTCCGGACCAAAAGACAACAGGGTTGTACGGTTTCAAACCATAGATGCCGCAGGCGATACCCAGTCTGACTTTTCAATCAAACAAAGCGAAATCAAGCCATAGTTTCAACAAAAATCTTAATTTTGTACCGTTAATTCATATTTGAACAATCATTAAGATGCGAAAAGACTCATTCCCCAAAATTTTACTTTTGACAGTAATCATCCTTGCCACTAATCTTTCCGGTAATCGGGCAACAGCCCAAAACGCTTTGGATGCTTTTAACCATATTCTGCCCTATCCTATTCTACAGAAAAAACTCACGAATGGGTTGAATGTTGTTACCGTTCCCTTCGATTCTCCGGGTATTGCAGCATTTTATATCGTGATGCGTGTGGGATCGCGCGATGAGATCGAAAAAGGTAAAACCGGATTCGCACACTTCTTTGAACACATGATGTTTCGTGGAACCGAGAAATATCCAAACGAAAAATATAATGCAGTCCTGAAATCAATTGGTGCATCAGCGAATGCAAATACAGATAATGACCGGACTATATATCACATGACAGGTAATGCATTGAAATTGGAACAGATGTTTGAACTTGAGGCAGACCGATTCATGAATCTGAAATATTCGATTGGTGACTTCAAAGCTGAGGCAGGTGCGGTTAAAGGTGAATTCACAAAAAACTCTTCTGATCCTTACGAAAAATTAAGTGAGATTATGTTGAATACTGCCTTCGACAAACACACATATAAGCATACAACGATGGGTTTTTTCGAAGATGTTGTCGATATGCCTAATCAATATGACTATTCATTGCAGTTTTTTAAAAAGTTTTACCGTCCCGAATACGCAACGATCGTTGTGGTGGGTGATGTAAAAGCAGAAGAAGTACAGAACCTTGCCACGAAATATTTTGGAATTTGGGAACCCGGGAATTATATATCAAATATTCCAGTTGAACCGGAACAAAAAGAAACGAGATATGTGCATTTAAAAAAAGAAAATTTTCCTCCTTATTTAAATCTGAATTATAAATCGCCGGCCTTCAGCGATAAAGAAATGGATATGCCGGCATTGGATGTTCTGGCTTCCATCCTTTTCTCTGACCGCTCGGAGCTCTATCAAAAGCTTGTGGTTAAAGAACAAAAAGTATATTCAATCGATGGTGGGTCAAACGATTCTCGCGACCCAAACCTTTTTTCGGTCGGCGCGTCGGTTAAGGATGAAAAGGATTTGCAATATGTCAAAGATGAGTTTATAAAGGCACTGGAAGGATTCCTCACCAAACCGGTCGATGCAAAGATATTGGCAGATACAAAATCAAATCTCAAATATAAATATTCGATGAGTATAGATAGTCCAGACGCGATTGCAAATTCTCTCGCTCATTATATATATCTCACCGGTGATCCTGAATCGCTCAACCGGATTTATGCTTTATATAATAAGGTGACGGGCGAAGATCTGATGCGGGTCATCAAAAAATATTTCACGTCAGAAAGATTAACAATCGCAACGATTTCGCCGGGCGATACAGTCGGCGTAAAATAATACATTCATATATAAATAAAAAAATAGCAGATGAAAACTACATATATAGATAGCTCCCGTAAAACTTTTATTACAGCAATATTAATGACGATCATAAGTTTAAATGTGAATGCTTTTGATATCACGGAACTTAAACTTCCCAACTCAAATAAAATTGTTCTGAAGTTCATGTTCCGGAATGGTTCCATTTGCGATCCGATTGGAAAAGAAGGATTGACCTATACCACTGCTAAAATGATTACAGAAGGCGGCACGGAAGGAATGACCAGTTCACAGATTAAAGAGAAATTATATCCGATGGCTTCAAATTATTACTGTACCGTCGATAAAGAGGTAACTGTCTTTACTTTCGAAGTGCACAGGGATTTTCTTGCTGAATTTTATAAAATCGCCAAAGGACTTATCAGCAATCCTTCATTCCTTGTTGAAGATTTCAGCAGAGTAATTTCAGCACAACAAAATTATGTTGACAAAGTAATCCGTTCTTCTTCCGATGAAGAATATTCCAAAAAAGCACTGGAAGATTATCTGTTCCGCGGAACATCCTATCAATGGATGGTACAAGGAAAATCTGCATCGGTAAAAAATATTTCTCTCGACGATGTAAAAGCGCATTACAAACAGTTTTTCAGTGCTGCCAATCTCAATATCGGGATTGCAGGGAATTATACAGCTGACTTTGTTGCAACACTCATCAACGACATGAAACAACTTTCTCCGACAGTGCAGCCGATCATTCCAGCAGCGCCACGAGTGAAGATGCAGGAGGGTGTTAACATCGAAATTATTTCTAAAGCCAATGCACTTGGCTCAGCGATCTTTACCGGATTTCCAATTGTTTTGAATCGTTCGGGTGATGATTTTGCCGCTCTTATGGTAGCCAATTCATGGCTAGGTGAGCATCGTAAATCCTATTCTTTGCTTTATCAGAAAATTCGTGAAGCCAGATCGATGAATTATGGTGATTACAGCTATATTGAGTGGTACGAAAGTGGCGGTCAAAACATGCTCCCGGTTCCAGGTGTTCCGCGAATCTCAAACTACTGTTCAATCTGGCTCAGACCGGTTCAAACAGCAAAAGGGCTTAAGGGTCAATATCCGGAACTTTCCTCCATTAATCTCGGTCATGCATATTTTGCACTTAAAATGGCAATCCGGGAGATGGATAACATGATACAACAAGGCATGACAGAAGAGCAATTTTCAACGACAAGAGACTTTCTTCGCAGTTACATGAAACTTTATGTTCAAACACCCGCTAAAAGGCTTGGTTTTCTTATGGATTCCAAATTTTACGGTCGAAAAGATTATATTGCCGAAATGGATATTCTTCTCGAAAAACTAACGCTTGCTGATGTAAATAATGCCATTAAAAAATACTGGCAAGTGCAGAATATGTGTGTCGCCATTGTCACCGACGATAGCGAAGCGACCGAACTTGTAAAAAGTCTCAAAACGAACGCTGACGCACCGATGAGTTACTCGAATTCATTAAAAGAGGTTCTTCCAAAATCTGTGTTGGCTGAGGATGAAGAAGTCGCTAAGTATAAACTCAATGTCAGAAATGTTAATATTGTAAAATCAGAGGATACCTTCAGATAAATACCCAAGGTCTTGCTCCTAAAATCTGTATAGATATGATCAGGAAAGCGTTATTGACCATTGTATGTTTAATATTTTCATTTGTTGTATGGGCTGATGCACCGATAACCGCGACGGTTTTTTGGAAGGCATATAAGGATCTGCCGATCATCAAAAAAGCGACAACAACACGGGAGTTATCCAAGGACATGATCGTGTTTTTCGAATCCGATAAAAATTCAATCGATAAAAAAGTCGCAATCATTAATGCGCTCGGTGTAAATTATGGTGGAAAAAGAAATTCATATGTTTTCTACGATTTTCTTGAGAAAAAATATGGCGTGAAGCGAAGCCGTAATAAATTTAAAAAATTATGCACCGGTGATGAGTTGCTTTGTGTCGGTTATCTCGAGGCGATGGAGGATTATTTTAATTCAGGAATGGGCAGACCAATGGTCAGAGCGGCACTCAAAAAAAACAAGACAAGTTATACCTATAATATCATTCTTGCAATATTGAATGCACAGGCAGATTTTAATCATAACTGGTGCACCGCATTTCATGACGTAGATAAAATTCGAAAAAACACCAAGCTCGTAAAAGATTTTCGTGAGACCGGCATTAAAATTATATTCGATTATTTTGATTCAGTCAAAGAAAATTGTGATTAATCTCAATCCTTAAATCCCCTCAAATGTCAGTAATCAAACCATTCAATTTCAGAAAATGGATCGATGAGAATCGTCATCTTCTTAAGCCTCCTGTTGGAAATCAAACTGTATATACAGGAAATGATGATTTTATTGTCATGGTAGTCGGTGGACCGAATTCCAGAAAAGATTTTCACTATAATCAAAGCGAAGAGTTTTTTTATCAGCTTGAAGGTGATGTAGTTTTGAAAATAATGGAAGATGGAAAACAAGTTGACATCCCTATTAAGGAAGGAGAAATATTTTTATTGCCCCGATGTATTCCTCACTCTCCCCAAAGAGGTCCGAATACTATTGGTTTGGTGATGGAAACTTATCGTAAACCCGGAGTCGAAGATGGTTGTTTGTGGTTTTGCGAAAATTGTGGAAACAAATTATATGAGGAATTTTTTCAATTGGCGGATATCGTAAAACAACTTCCGCAAGTGATGGAAAAATTTTATTCATCTGTTGATTTACGGACTTGTAAAAAATGTCATTCTGTTATGCAGCCGCCGGCTAAACTCGTGTGAGTTTGAGAATAGATATTCATACGCATATCATACCGGAACATCTTCCTGATCTCAGGAAAAAATATGGTTACGGAGGATTTATTTCTCTCGATCATCATAAGCCTTGTTGTGCCCGGATGATGTTGGATGATAAATTTTTTCGTGAGATTCAGGATAATTGCTGGGATCCCGAAGTCAGAATTCACGATTGTGATCAATACAAAGTTGATATACAGGTGTTGTCCACTATTCCGGTGATGTTCAGCTACTGGGCGAAAGCTGCTGATGTTTTAGATTTATCGATGTTCCTGAATGATCACATTGCCGGAATCGTAAATAATTATCCGAACAGGTTCATCGGTCTTGGAACTATTCCTATGCAGGATTCAAAACTCGCAATTCAGGAAATAGAGAGATGTATGAAAATAGGGCTGTCAGGAGTACAGATCGGATCACATGTAAATGAATGTAACCTTGACAGTCCCGAATTATTCGATATTTTTCAGGCAGCGCAAGACTTAGATGCATCTGTTTTTGTTCATCCCTGGGACATGATGGCTAAAGATAAAATGAAAAAATACTGGCTTCCGTGGTTGGTTGGGATGCCGGCAGAGACTTCACTCGCGATATGTAGCATGATTTTCGGTGGAATTTTCGAGAAATTACCCAAATTGCGTGTGGCATTCGCACATGGTGGAGGTGCTTTTCCTTCTTCATTCGGCAGAATTGAACATGGATTTAAGGTTCGACCCGATCTGGTTGCAATCGATAATCAAACCAATCCACGTCACTATCTAGGTAAGTTTTGGCTCGATTCGCTTGTACATGATCCCGAAATGCTACGTTTTATCATCAATCTGGTGGGAGAGGAAAGTGTTTGTCTTGGAAGCGATTACCCTTTCCCTCTCGGTGAACTCGAACCCGGGAAACTAATTGATTCGGGAAACTTCAGCCAAAATTTGAAGGATAAACTGTTCGCATCAAACGCTCGAAGGTGGTTGGGAAAATCCGCGAATTTTGCGTAACTTTGCATCGCAATTCCATATAGTGAATTGCATATACGGATGAGCGATCAAATAAAACACGAATGTGGAATAGCACTCATCCGACTTTTAAAACCGCTCGACTATTACTTGCAGAAATATGGTTCTGCAAATTATCCGATAAATAAACTTTGGCTTCTTCTTGAAAAACAACATAACCGTGGACAAGACGGTGCTGGCGTTGTGAGTGTTAAATTCGATATGGAACCGGGTAATCCATATATTCAGAGACATCGTTCAAATTCTTCGAAACCGTTGGACGATATATTCGAAAAAATAAATCTGCATTTTGTTCAGGCGGAAAGACAAAATCCCGACAATCTTAAAAATGCAGCATGGCTGAAAAAGAATATTCCTTTTTTGG
>JAHEYM010000108.1 GCA_023251595.1 Bacteroidota bacterium | reverse complement strand
GTTAAAGATTTTTTCATTCTAAAAAGTTAAACAAACTAGGAAGAGATTATGATTAATTTCAATCAAGTTCAATACACGCGACATCGTTCTGAAATTCGATAAATTCCTTAATAATATTAAATTTGTTAATCAATAACTCAGATATCTCAGGTGTTTTAATATTCCCTGATCTTAACCAAATTATTTTAGGTGGATGTCCATAATAATTCGATAATTCATAAAAATCAGCATCGAAGGTGACTATAGAAAATTGATGTTCTTTTGCATAATTCCATATTGCCCTATCTTTGGCATTTTCAAGCCCAAGTTCTCTTACTTGTCTGACAACTTCATATTTATGTTGAATTAGTTTTACAACCCTAAATGAGATATTCTGATCCAAAAGTAATTTCATCAGGCAACACGGATTTTATGTTCTTTATCTGCTGCGTACGAAAGACAAGCTTTAATATCTTCCTCAGTTAACTCGGGAAAATCTTCAATAATTTCTTTTACCGTCATTCCGGAAGCCAACCAACTTAATACATCATATACCGAAATTCTCATTCCTCTGACACAAGGTTTTCCAAATCTGATTTGGGGATCAATTGTGATAATCTCTTGGTAATTTTTCATTTTACTTTAAACTTTCAGCAAAAATACAAATAAATTAATGCAATTACTAATTACGACTAATATCCAATTATTTCATTTCACCCTTCCCCTTTTGGGGAAGGGCTGGGGATGGGGTCACGAAGCCACCATTTGGAAAAGACAGAGCCCCTTTGTGGATGCATTAAAAAAATCCTTATCTTTGCACCTAAATTAAACCCTACTACCTTCGAAAATACTACATCACTTTCCGTCAAGAGTCAAGCCCACAGTGGCATTGCGACTTCAACCATTTCCACTTCTCCGCAAGGAATTACTACTATGTCAGATATAACTAAAGAGCTCGAAAAACGCATCCTCATTATTGACGGTGCGATGGGAACGATGATTCAGCGCTACAAGCTGGATGATGCCGGTTACCGCGGAAAACGATTTGCCGATTATCCCCATGATATTAAGGGAAATAACGATTTATTATCCCTTACAAATCCGAATATAATCGGTGAAATTCATCGTGCATATATGGCTGCCGGAGCCGATATAATCGAGACAAATACTTTCAGTGCCACACGCATTGCAATGGCAGATTATAAAATGGAAGATCTGGCGTATGAAATGAATGTTGCTTCGGCTAAAATTGCGCGTGCGGCTGCCGATGAATATACTGCGAAGAATCCCGCCAAACCTCGCTTTGTGGCAGGTGCAATTGGTCCCTTAAATAAAACATTATCGCTCTCTCCCGATGTAAATGATCCGGGTTATCGCGCTGTGAATTTCGATCAGGTTGTCGACGCATATTCGGAGCAGATCAGAGGACTTCTCGAAGGTGGTGTCGATGTTTTATTGGTTGAAACTATATTTGATACGCTTAATTGTAAAGCCGCGCTATTCGCCATTCAAACTGTTTTTGAAGAGACCCGAAAAAAGATTCCTGTCATGGTTTCCGGAACAATTACCGATGCCAGCGGAAGAACTTTATCGGGACAAACAATTGAAGCTTTTTTAATTTCCGTTTCGCATGTCGATTTATTAAGTGTTGGCATTAATTGCGCGCTGGGAGCGGCTGCCATGCGTCCATATATAGAAGAACTTTCTGAAAAAGCGCCGTTTTTTGTAAGTGTATATCCGAATGCCGGACTCCCAAATCAATTCGGAGAATATGATGAAACGCCCGAACACATGGGTTCTCAGGTTCATGATTTTCTGGAAAGTGGTTTTGTAAATATTGCCGGTGGTTGCTGCGGAACGACACCCGAACATATTCAACATATTGCAGAAGCAGCAGCGAAATGTAAACCGCGTGTGAGACCAACGCCTGCAAGGCTTTTACGTCTCTCAGGACTTGAACCTGTCGTGGTTCGTCCAGAAAGTAATTTTGTAAATATTGGTGAGAGAACAAATGTAACGGGTTCCAGAAAATTCGCGAGATTAATTAAATCGGGCGATTATGAGGGCGCGCTGGCGGTCGCGAAAGATCAGGTGGATGGCGGCGCGCAGGTCATTGACATTAACATGGATGAGGGTATGCTCGATAGCGAGTTGGCTATGGTGAAATTTATTAATCTCATGTCAGCCGAACCCGATATAGCAAAATTGCCTTTCATGATCGACAGTTCTAAATGGACGGTTATCGAAGCGGGATTAAAATGTGTGCAGGGAAAATCTGTAGTTAATTCTATTTCACTTAAAGAAGGAGAAAATAAATTCAGAGAACAAGCGAATCTTGTAAAAAAATATGGTGCTGCAATGGTCGTCATGGCGTTTGATGAAAATGGTCAGGCGGACACGCTTCAACGTCGTATAGAAATATGTTCAAGAGCATATAAAATATTAACGGAAGAAATTCATTTTCCCGCTGAAGATATTATTTTTGATCCGAATATATTTCCTGTTGCAACGGGAATGGAGGAGCATAGATTAAATGCACTCGATTTTATTGAAGCTACCCGTTGGATAAAAAATAATCTTCCGTATGCGAAAGTCAGTGGTGGTGTTAGTAATGTTTCTTTTTCTTTCCGCGGAAATGATACCGTTCGTGAAGCCATTCATTCTGCATTTCTTTATCACGCTATCAAAGCGGGTATGGATATGGGAATTGTAAATGCCGGCATGCTGCAGGTATATGATGATATTCCGAAAGATTTATTGACTTTGGTGGAAGATGTTTTATTAAATAGAACAGAAGATGCGACTGAAAAATTAATAACCTTCGCGGAGACAGTTAAAGGTGAAGTAAAGAAAGTCGGTGAAGAAGAGGAGTGGAGAAAAGGTGATGTTGATGCAAGAATAGCGCATGCATTGGTACGAGGAATTGTCGATTTTCTTGAAGTAGATTTAACTGAAGCGCGTGAAAAATATTCCCGATCACTGGAAATAATTGAAGGTCCGTTGATGAAAGGAATGAATATCGTCGGCGATTTATTCGGATCGGGAAAAATGTTTCTTCCCCAAGTGGTAAAAAGTGCGAGGGTGATGAAAAAAGCAGTTGCATATTTATTACCGTTTCTTGAAGCAGAAAAAGCTCCGGGCGATGTCAGCAAAACTGCCGGAAAAATACTATTGGCAACCGTGAAAGGTGATGTTCACGATATTGGAAAAAATATTGTGGGTGTAGTATTGGCTTGTAATAATTTTGAAATTATTGATTTAGGCGTGATGGTTCCGGTGAATATTATTCTCGATACTGCACGCAGAGAAAATGTAGATATCATCGGACTAAGTGGATTAATTACACCTTCTCTTGATGAAATGGTACACGTCGCAAAAGAAATGGAACGTGAAAAATTTGATATTCCATTACTCATTGGTGGGGCTACTACCTCGAAAGTTCATACTGCTGTTAGAATTTCACCAAATTATTCCCAACCCGCTATTCATGTGAATGATGCGTCAAGAAGCGTTGGTGTTGCGGCTTCTCTTCTTTCAAAAGATTTAAAAGGAGCACTCGTTAAACAGGTAAATGAGGAATATGATCGGCTGCGTATATTAAATTTAAAATCGAAATCGGATGATAAATTTATTCCGTTGAGTGAAGCCCGTGCTAATAAATTAAAAAACGAATGGGTTCGATCAAAAATTACAAAACCACAATTCACAGGAAATAAAGTATTCACAGATTATTCCTTGTGTGAAATTTCCAAATATATAGATTGGACCCCTTTCTTCCATACTTGGGAAATGAAAGGATCGTATCCAAAAATATTTTCTGATCCGCAAAGAGGTACTGAAGCAAAAAAACTTTTTGACGAAGCACAGATCATGTTGAAAAAGATGATTGATGAAAAATGGGTGCAGGCAAATGGTGTAGTCGGATTTTATCGTGCGAATTCAGTATCGGACGATATAGAAGTTTATTCGGATGAAGAAGGACACATGTCGAAAACTGTTCTTCACACCTTGCGTCAACAGACCCGAAAACCCGATGGACAGCCGAATCTTGCATTATCAGATTTTATCGCACCCCGCGAAACAGGGGTTCATGACTATATAGGTGGATTCGCTGTCACAACCGGAATCGGTATCGAGAAAAAGATTGCGGAATTTGAAAAAGATCATGACGATTATTCTGTGATCATGATAAAAGCGCTGGCAGATCGATTGGCAGAAGCATTTGCAGAATTAATGCATTTAAAAGTTCGTAAAGAATTTTGGGGATATAGTCCGGATGAGAATATTTCAACCGAAGAACTAATTAAAGAAAATTATATTGGTATTCGTCCTGCCCAGGGATATCCTGCTTGTCCCGAACATACTGAAAAGAAATTGCAATTTGAACTTTTCGAGGTTGAGAAAAATACAGGTATATATTTAACCGACAGTATGGCGATGATGCCCGCTTCGAGTGTAAGCGGATTATATTTTTCACATCCTCAATCACAATATTTCGGATTAGGAAAAATAACCCGCGAACAATTGGAAGATTATGCACGTCGAAAAGGATCAAGCATTCCGGAAATGGAAAGATGGCTGAGACAGAGTCTGGGAGAGGTTTAGTGAAGGAGTGAAAGAATGAAGGAGTGAAAGAATGAAAGAGTGAAAAGTTAAAAAACAAATAATCCCGAAAGCCCTGAAAGGGTGGAATATATTAGCGATGGATGAAACCCATCGACTCATAATAATTAAACGAACCAATAAACGAACAGAATATCCCATGAGTTCCATTTGGTTAGATTTAGAAAATAAAACAACCGAATTTCTTGAACTTGGATTGGATAAGGTAATTAATTTCGAAAAATTCAACCGGATTGCTATTGTGCATCACAGTTCTGCAATAGAAGGAAGTTCACTTACATACGAAGAAACCGCTCTACTCATTGATGAAGATATCACTTCAAAAGGGAAACCGATGAATGATCATCTCATGGTAAATGATCACTATAAAGCATTATTATTCACCCTCCAAAAAGCAGCCGAGAAGAATTCGATCGAACCTGAATTTTTAAAACAAATAAATTCAATTGTAAATCAGAATTCAGGGAAAATTTATAATACTGATCTTGGAATTTATGATGTTACTAAAGGTAATTTTCCTCTTGGAAATGTGACTGCCGGAACCACTTCATTAATAAATCACGATAAAGTTGTCGGTATGGTTGAAGAACTCTGTGCCAAATTGGATAAAAAATTAAATGTTTTATCAGACCTTTGAGAGATCTACCGTCTATCTTTTGAGGCGCATTTTTATTTAGTTTCAATTCATCCCTGGTTTGATGGAAACGGACGTACATCAAGACTTTTGATGAATTATATTCAGGCATATCATCAACAGCTTCTCTCAATAGTTTATGTTGAAGATAAACCTGCGTACATCAAGGCACTTAATGATTCACGAGAAGATAATAATCCGAATATTTTCAGTGATTTTCTGTGTTCTCAACACATAAAATATCTTTCCGGAGAAATAGAAAAATATAGAAAAGGTTTGGAAGGGATTTCGATTAAACTATAATCTATCCTCCCAACAATTCTTTCACAATTGTCGAAATTTCTTTGTTATCGGCTTTGCCTGCCAATTGTTTGGAGGCAGCACCCATTACTTTTCCCATTTCGGCAGGTGATTTTGCGCCGGTCGATTCGATAATTTGTTTGATGACAGATCGGAGTTCATCGCCTGTCATCATGCTAGGAAGAAACTTCTCGATGACAGCAATTTCTTCCATTTCTTTTTTGGCGAGATCTTCACGCTCCTGAGATTTATATATATCTAAAGATTCCTTTCTTTGTTTCACTAATTTCTGCAACATTTTAATTTCATCTGCCTGAGAAATACTTTCGGCACTACCGGTCTTCTGTAAAAGAATGGCTGCTTTAATTGCTCTTAATCCGCGCAACGATGCTTCGTCTCTTGCGAGCATCGCGGTTCTGAGATCTGCATTAATTTGTTCTTCGAGATTCATTTTGTTTAGTATTTTTTGCAATAATACGAAATTGTTCGGATTCAACCCTCATCCCCAGCCTTTCTCCCAAAGGAGAAGGGAATTCACATCCCTCTCCTATGGGAGAGGGACCGAGAGTGAGGGGCGCCGCTTCATTCGATGGAAAATAAGTCGAAGCATGGAAGGATAAACGATTAGGAGCAATGGGAGTGCGATGACGAACCCACCGATGACCGCAATCGCGAGCGGTTGGTGCATTTGTGCGCCACGATTCGTTGCGAGAGCGAGTGGCATCAGCGCGATGATTGCTCCGAGGGCTGTCATTAATTTCGGGCGGAGACGTGTTGCGATGGCATATACAATTGCATCATCAACAGAACTGTTTCTTATAGAAGTTTTAAATTGTTGAAAAGTGAAAATTGCATTCTCTCCAATTATTCCGATAATCATGATGAGTCCGGTGTAGCTACCGACATTTAAATCGGTGTGTGTTATATATAAAGCAATCCAGGAACCGGAAACACCAAGTACCGCAAGAATCAATATAAGTAATGCTACGCGATAATCTTTAAACAGAAAAAGAAGAGTTGCAAAAACCAACAAACTTGCAAGCAGGAGAATAAATAAAAGTTCATCAAATGATTTTTCCTGCTCAGCAGCAGCACCACCATATTTAATATGATAACCGTCGGGGAGATGAATATTTGAATGGATTTTTGATTTAATTTCTTTCATCGCTGATCCAAGATCCCGACCATCTAATCGCGCGGAGACCGGAATCATGGATTGAAGATTTTCTCTTGAAATTTCTGCAACTCCTTCACCCATATTAACACTGGCAAATTCCGAAAATGGTTTTACTTTTCCATTCGGAAGAAATATAGACTGCCATTCCTGATCATAAGAATTAAGCGACTCTCTTTGAGGGTATCGCATTCGTATGTTGGTTACCTGTTGATTTTCGAGAATATTTCCAATCACAACACCTTCCAATTGAGTCTGCAACTGAAACTGAAAATCTGTAGGCGTTATTCCATACTGAGCAAGTTGTATTGCATCGGGTTTTACTTCGATGGTTGGTCCCGCCATAATAATTCCATTAAATACGTCGGCGGTGCCTTTCACGCTATCCAGAATTTCGGAAATATCTCCTGCAAATTTTTTCAATTTAAGTGGATCGGGACCGAATATTTTTATTTCAATCGGTTTTGCAGTACTCATTAAATCACCGATCATATCACTGATAATCTGTCCGAAATCTATTTCGAGAGAAGGTTGATTTGCTGAGACTTTTGACCGTATTTCTGCGATAATTTCTTCGGTACTTCGTTTGCGATTTTTTTGCAATTGAATAAGAAAATCACCTTTGTTTGGCTCAGTAATAAAAAAACCCATTTCGGTACCACTGCGTCTGGAATATCCTTCTACTTCACTCACAGACATAATAATTTTTTCCAAAGAATGAAGCATTCTGTTTGTTTCATCGATAGAAGTTCCGGCGGGTGATTTATAATCAAAAACAATAGTTCCTTCATCCATCTCCGGAAGAAATCCGGTTTCCAATTTCGGATATATAAAATATCCTGCACAAACCAACAAAATTATCATGATAAAACTTATCCATGGTTTGCGAATGAAAAAGGAAATCCAACTATGATGGCGGGTTGAAGCAACGACGGTTTGAAATTCATTGTCTACCGGGGCACGATCGTGCGAAAGAATTAAATATATGACAGGTAAGCCAAGCCAGGTAACAAAAAATGAACAAACAAGAATAATCATCATGGTATTTGTCAGCACTGTAAAATAGGCACCGGCAACACCACTCATAATGATAAATGGAAGAAAAATAACAATTGTACTCAGTGAAGAACCGATCATAGATGGGAGCAAATAACGAATAGATTGAACGAGCAAAAAAGAAGTTCTCTCATGAGGATGTTCCTCGTGCGTCCGATGAATTTGCTCCACCACGACAATAGCATCATCCGTAATTAATCCGATAGCTGCTGCAAATGCGCCGAGTGTCATTATATTGAGATCATACCCGATCAGCAATAAAACAATTAAACTCAATGCAATAGTTACAGGAATTGTAATAAGAATGGCAACGCTCGCCTTAAAAGATCTCAGAAAAACTATGGCAACGATGATGGCGAGTAATAATCCGATCCAAACACTTTCCGTAACTCCGTTGATAGAATCATGGACGAAGTCTGACTGAACATAAACGGGTTTTAAACGTATTCCTTCCGGTAATATCTGATTCAGTTCTTCTACTTTATCTTTCATAGCAGAAGAAACATCATTCAGATTCGCATTCGGTTGACGAAAGACATTCACCAAAACTGATTCCTTCCCATTGGCATATATTTTTATATACTCGACCTTTGGTGATATACTCACTTTTGAAATGTCTTTTAATAAAATGATTCGTTTTCCGTCATTTCTTATCACGACATTTTCAAGATCATTCATATTATAAATTCCGGCGTCTGTTACCGTTAGATAAAGTCTTTTATAAAGAACAGAATATCCATTTGAATTCAGAAAATTTGTTTGAGACATTGCAGTGACGATCATCTGGGGTGTGATACCAAGCGCACTCATTTTACCTGCATTTAGTTCAACCAGATATTCCTTCGTTTCACCACCTTGTATCCGAACTGAAGAAACACCATCAACCTGAGAAAGAAATGGTTTAATAATATTATTCGCAATCTGTTTTAATTCAATGGGATCTTTACCGCTGCTTTCGACGGAATAACCCATCACAGCGAGTAAAGCCGGGTTCATTTTCTCTACGGTAATTTTTGTTTCCGGAGGAAGATCATTTCTGATTTCATTAATTTTCGATTCTATTCTTTGCTGACATAAATCTACATCTGCATCCCAGTCCAGAAATGCTGAAATTTCGCATGAACCGCGGCTTGTAGCACTTTGAACAAGATTAAGATCGTGGATTTGTTTGATGGCATTCTCCAATGGTTTAGTAACCATTATCATCATTTTATCTACCGGTTGTTCGCCGTTGTCGGCGATTACTTTTATTTTCGGAAAAGTGATTTCCGGAAAAAGAGAGGATTTCATTTTCGACCATGAAAAAAATCCACCCAAAAGGATTATTACCAAAACGAATGAAGTTGAATTCTTGTGAGCGGAGAAAAAATTCTTCATTAATCTGCTTTTTGAATCATCACGTTTGAAGTATCACTTAATCCATAACCACCTTCAAGAATGATTCTTGTAGAATCTTTCAACTCCGGCTCAAGAATTTCTACAGATTCATAATTCTCCATGCCCTTCTTTACCGGTACTTTTACTGCAACAGAATCATTGATTAATTTCATTACCCAAAATTCTTTTTGGGTCTCGTTTGTAAGAATTGATCCTTTGGGTAAGGTGATTGCTTTTTCTTTTTTGTTCTTCAAAATACGGATATGAACGATTAAATTTTCCGGAATCGATAATTGATTTATTGGTTGAACAATATAACTTTCCGTTTGTGAAACGGCTTCAACAACAGGAAATTCTGAAGAAACGATACCTTTAATCACTTCCTTATCAGGAAGAATTATCTCGCATTCACCTCCGGTTTTTAAATACTTTTTCATTTCGTAAGGAACATCAACCAAAAAAACAAGACTGCTCTTTTCAGCTATGGTCGCGAGTTGTTCAGCATCCTGAACATAATCACCTTTATGATGATCGAGTGTAGATATCAAACCGCTTTTATTTGATTTTATCCGAATTAATCCATCAAAATTAAATGGACTATCTTTATTAAAAGAATTTCCCAATACTGACGCTTCTTTTGTTTTCAGAACGAATAAAGTTTGCCCCTCCTTCACTTCATCGCCGATGTTAATCAGGCAACTGTCAACATAACCCGTTGCGGTTGCCTTCACAGAAATTCTTCTTTGAAATTTCGAAGTCGCATTCAATTCAAAATATTCGCTTAAAGTTTTTATATCAACGTAGCAAATCGTCACAGGCGTTCTGGCAACATTATTATCGTCAGAATCCGCTGCCTGCTTATGTTTACAAGCCGAAACAAGAAAAAGCAGCATGAACGTTGGCATCATGATCTTAATCCTAATCCGAAACAACCTGATCAATTTTACTCTCATAATAAATCTTTCAATTTGTTTAACGAT
>JAHEYM010000480.1 GCA_023251595.1 Bacteroidota bacterium | reverse complement strand
TCCAGGGATTGGTACCAAATTCCGCCGGAGTAATAACTGTTTCTTGTTGAGTATTTGAATTTAATGTTTCAGTTATTTCAACAGGTTCATCTACGATGATTGGATTTGTCTCAACTTGCAAAGGAACTTCAATCTGAACAAGATCTTCGATTACAGGAGGAATAAAAATAACCGGGGGATTAATTACCTGCACGTCTTCACCTTTCACTTTAGTAATTACTTCAATTGGACCATCAATTTCGGGTCTTGTATCAAGAATTTCCTCGATTGGTTTTTCAATTATATAATCCACTTGCACTTTTTGAATAATTTCGTCGTTTTCAATAATATCGGTATTTGCAACTATTGTGTTTGGATTTACATCTGTAAACAAGTCTGTAAATTGATCAAGGTTTAATTCCGGTTGCGGATCAACAATCGGGGGAGGTGTCTGAACCAAATCTTCTATATATGTAGTGTCAGCAGGAATTTGTTTTGCATTTGCATCAACTTTGTTTGTACTGTAATTGTATGTCTGATAATTCGGAAGTCCGAGTTGTGCCTGAATACCATTTAATGAAACAGCATGATCGACATAACCGCACGCTTTTCCTTTTGCATTCGGATTATTGATCACACCAAGAAATGTTTCCATATATTCTGCATGATATATTTTATTATCAGGACCCAATTGTAAAGAACCACCCCAGGTTGTTGAAGAAGCCGCCAGTTCAACCCGCGAATTAATTACAGCTTTGCTCGATTTAGCTGACATATCATATTGATATAAATGACAAGGACTACTGGAGTTTACATATAATTTTGTGTTATCGGGTGAAAATTCAACCCCATAAGAAAGACTGAGATTAGGTAAATCGAAAGCATTTGAGATCTCACCTGTTTTATTATCAAAATCAGCCACCTCAACTAAATTTGCATATCTCACTGCCATAGCGATTTTCGCGCCGTCATGTGATGATTTGAGATAGCCGATCTCTTGTCCACCGCTTCCTCCTTTATCGATTCCCTTCGAAGTTGTGTAGGTAGTACTCAAACCAGATGCTGTAAATAAGTATGAACGGTATTTGGTGCCATCCAGTTCATGAGTAACAATCCATGAATCCGATCCATCTGCATGTGGAATGGCGGTGAGCTTCTCAGCCGTCGGACCGTAAACGAGTTTGTTTTTTACAGTTACGTCACCAAGACCGCCCGATTTGCTCATATCAACGATACTATAGCAGAAACCGGATGAGCCACCCGAGGCATCCACTGTAAAGATATAATAGATATGGTCGTTGCCTGGTAAAGGAACGATGAGAGCCGATTGAGCACTGGATGAGTTTCCGAATAAACCGGTACCATTTCGCATCTTTTCATTCTTATTGTTCCAGACAGAGTTTCCATCGGTAGAGAAAATGAGTTTCCCTGTTTGGGGATCGCAGATGGTCGCAGAACCTTCGGTTGTGTTGATGGGACCATCCTTAATAGCCTTCGGTGAACCTGACTTGAAATCCACGCCGGCATTGGATCCGAAGTACCATACGTTGTTCTGTTTTTGTGCGAAAACCGTTGAGCAAAGCAGAACGGAAACGACCACAAGCATTAAACTTTTCGAGAGTGTTTTAGTTGTTTTCATAGTTGTTTGGGATAAAATTCGAGATTTAGATGCAGGGATGAAATGAATTCCACATGAAGAAAGAAACGCAAAGTGTTAAAGTATATTTTATGCATGCACGAATGTACAAAAGATTTGGGGAAATGTCCAAAGATGGGATTTTCTATCTCGAAGGTCATGATTAAACCAAAACTGTGATCTGTGGAAATCAGTGTGATCTGTGAGAAAACTATTTTTCTCACAGATAAAACAGAAAAGCACAGATCCTACCTACCGAAAGAAGAAGTCTAATCAAGAAGTAGCGATCTTATTGCCTATAAAAATATTGGTTTGAAGAATCAGGTTTTGTGGAAATTAGTGTTCAAAAATTATTAATAAATTCGAATTTATGGGTTTTATGAGGCCCATCGAAAGAAAAAATATTTGCCCGCAAAGACGCGAAGCCGCAAAGAGAGTATTGCTTTAACTCTGGCCGGAGTATTTTTCTGATACATAATGCAAAGGTACTAATTCTGTTAATTCGTCAACTGCAGGTAAATTAACACAACAGCAGCGGCAGTCATTAGAATTAATGTAGCAAACCCCAAAATATTGGAAAGTTTCCCGTTCGTAAATTTGCCCATTATCTTTTTGTTGTTCGAGATATGCAAGATGATTGCAATTAAAACGGGTGCTGTAAGACCATAGAGAACGGCTGAATATATTAATGCTTTAATGGGTGAAATGCCAATATAATTCAACGACAATCCCAATACCAATGAAATCGCAATTACAATATAAAATGCTTTTGCTTCATGAAATTTTTTGTCAAGTCCTTGTTCCCAACCGAAAGTTTCGGTAATAATATAAGAAAGCGCACCGCTTAAAACAGGAATTGCCAATAATCCTGTACCGATTACACCAATTGCAAACAGTAAGTACGTTGCATTTCCAGCTAATGGCTGCAATGCCTGCGCTGCCTGTTCGACTGTGTCGATCTGATGAATTCCGCCGTTAAACAATACAGTGCCGGTCGTGAGAATAATAAAGAACATTACAATATTTGAGAACAACATTCCAAAATCGACATCCTGTTTCATTTCACGCATAATTCTTTTATTCACTATTACAAATTTTTTCTTTTTCTTCATTTCTTCCAC
>JAHEYM010000479.1 GCA_023251595.1 Bacteroidota bacterium | reverse complement strand
TTCATCGAACCAAAATCAATTGATGAATATAATAAAATATACATATCTGTCAGTTCACCATTACAACTAACCGTATTTAAAGCAAGAAGCATTTCGAAAGACGGCACTGTGAAAGAAATGTTGAAAGGAGAGATGAAAGAAATAGAAGAAAATGGAAGAAAGTACATGTCACTTGCAGTCGACGGACTTGAAACCGGGAGCGAACTTGAATATTATTTCACGATGCAGTTATCGCTCTCACCCTGGAATACAGAAATTCTTCAAACCGGTATTTTTACACGCAATTTTCACATCTCGTTCATTACCCCGAAACATCTGCCCATCGAGTCGAAATCATACAATGGCGCACCAACCCTGAAGGATTCTTCAACCGAAAAAAAGAACTTTTATTTCTGTGAGATTCATAATATTCCTTCATATACTGAGGAAAAATACACTTCAAAAGAAGCACATGAAATGCGTATTGAGTTCAAAATTGCACAAAATCTAAAACAGAGCACCACACATCTTTACATGTTTTCTGATGCAACCAAACAATATTATAATGAGTTTAATTCGCTCCCGCCCGAAGACAAAAAAGAAATAGACAAAATTGCCACTAAAATTAATCTGAAGAATAAATCCGAAGAGGAAAAAACCAGAGATATTGAAAACTATATAAAAAGCAATTTTAACATAACCCCATCCTCCGACTCAAAATCATTTGCTGAAGTGGCGAAGACCGGTTCCATTTCGCCAATAAGGGCTTCCATTCTCTGTTATACGCTTCTGAAAAAAGCAGGTGTTGGTTGTGAAATTGTTTTGGGAGTGAGCAAAAATAAAAAAACATTTGATTCCGATTTTGAATCTTATAATTTTCTGGATGACATATTTCTCCATGTCCCCGGTCCCGACAAATATATCATTCCCTCCAATTATATATACAGGATGGGGGTTACTCCTGAATGGCTTGAAGGTACAAATGCATTATTCATCAAAGAAATAAGTCTGGGTAAAATTGTTTCAGCTATCGGGACCGTTCAAAAAATTCCTGCATCAAAAATTGAGCAGAGTGGCGAAATGATGGATATTAATATTGCATTTAAGGAGGAGATGCGTTCTGCAACAGAGCATATTAAACGAACTTTTTGGGGACACTCCGCAACCGCGATCAGACCCTTTTATTTTTATGATGATCCGAAAAAGAAGGAAGAATTAGGCAATGATTTAATAAAAACAAATATTGTAGATGCGAAAGTTTCCAACCTTCATGTCAAAAACGATAACATGAATAAATCTGAGGTGAACGAACCATTTAGTGTGGAAGCAGACATTACTTACTCATCCCTTTGCGAAAAAGCTGGCGATCACATTGTGTTCAGCGTAGGTGCTGTGATTGGTACACAGGTGGAAATGTATTCCGAGAAACCACGACAAAATCCGATTGAAATGGAATTTCCAAATTCACAGGATCGCAAGATCAGTATCAATATTCCTGATGGGTATACTGTGAAAGGCGTTGAAGGACTGAATGTGAATATCACAGATTCGGATACAAGTCCGAGCATGGGTTTCAATGTAACGACCGCAATGAAAGGGAATACAATTGAAATTAATATCCACGAATACTACAGCAAAACAAGCTACCCTGTAAGCTATTACGAGACTTTCAGGAAAGTAATAAACGCTTCTGCAGATTGGAACAAGCTCACACTGATTTTCAGTAAGGGATAGGCGTCGAATAAAAGCTTACCTTTGCGTTCCGAAATTACCGGAGAGGTGTCCGAGTGGCCGAAGGAGCACGCCTGGAAAGTGTGTAGCCGCCAAAAGCGTCTCGTGGGTTCGAATCCCACCCTCTCCGCAAGACAGTTTCAGTTTGAGGATCAGTAACCTGTTAACAGGTCATCGATTCAGAAATAGAAACTGTCAAATTCCGCCACTTAACCTGGTATTTACTACGTTATTGTACATGGAACCGAAACGGTACGTGATACCGGAGTATAGCGAAAAACGATAGCTCGTTTCAATCTCTTTTCGGTGAAGCAGAAGTTCTTCCTCACTCGCTCCAAAACGGGGAAGTGAAATCTGGTCGTGAACCAATTCGTACGACATATAAAAATTCAATGAGAGTCCTTTGAACAGACGTAAATCTGCTGAAGCATACATTGTCACATTATTTTTCTGAAAATCATTTAACATGTGTGTCCCGGTTGCCGACAAATAAAGCGATCCCCATGGTTGCCGCACCGAAAGTGAGACATTCAACCTCTGCTGAAAATAATCTTCTTCGATTTTATCATAGATCGTCGTGTCGATATATTCTGTGTGGGTTGGACCGATATAATATGCCATAGTGAATTGTTTGCGTTGCGATTCTGAGTATTTGAAAACATTATATTCGAGTGCGGGAGATCCTGAATAATATAATTTTTTGTTGTTATACGTTCCGCTTCCCGCACCCGCAATAACACCATACGACCAATGCTCATTTATACTTTTCACAACTTGTGCGTAGGATGAGAGAGATTTACTGATGCTTATGATTTTGGAATCACCATATATAAATATATTTGAACCGTAGTTCTGATAGATATTAAAATCTATCTTAATTTTCTCCGTGGTTCTGTTGGCTGAAAAAGAACCTGTATAATTTTGGGAGTTGGTCGATTTTTCACCAGTCAGATTAGCATTTCCTCCAATGTTGAACACCCAGCTTTTCCATGGATCAATAACTTGACTATCCGACGTTGAATCTTTTTGATTTTC
>JAHEYM010000478.1 GCA_023251595.1 Bacteroidota bacterium | reverse complement strand
AGTTGTCCTAATTGTGTAATATCTCGTCCGTGGCCCACCTTGAATACTAATCCTCATGTTATTTTCAGCCGGATTGTTTGGATTGGATCTGATGAGTTGAATAAGTGGCGCATTATAACCATCTTCGAATTGTTCACCAAATAATGTAACCGAATCGCCTTTAATAACTTCTTCTGAAGAATAATAATTAGGAAAACATTGTTTAATTTTTTCAATTATTTTATTTCCGGCAATTTTTGCCTCCGCAGCGGTGGGATAGGAGTAATAAGTTCCGATGACACATCCGGCTCCGGCTCCGGAACCATGTGTCACTTCCGTACTCCTGGCTCCCGGAATCTCAATCCAACATTGGTTATAACGAGTTGGCCAATCGCCTTTCTCCATGCGGTAATGTGCAGTATCCTCCTGGCTTCTGAAATAATTGGGTGCGTCTTTTATGAGTATATTGAACGCATTACAAAAATCATCGTCTATCTGTGCCCAGGTTCCCCCCGAAATAAATACGAATAATAACAAGAGGGTCTTTTTCATGGTTAATTTAATTTTATATTTATTTATATTGTCGGAGTTTCCTGTTTACAGATCATTGATCCTCAAACTGAAACTGCTACATTCCTCCCTTAAAGAAACTGATGATCACAGAATGTTTTTCTCCTTCCTCCTTAAACATCTGAACAGCTATGATCGGAATATCATTCTGATAGGATCTGTTTTGATATTTCATTCCGAAAATAGCTGCTTTTTCGTCGGTTGAATAAATATTTAAAGCGTCATCCGGTATTTCAGTTGTATAAAAAATAAATTTATTTCCCAACATGTTTTTCACTTTTTCCACCTTGTCATTGAAGGCTGCAAGTGCATCATCATAACTCCCTTTATCAACAAAGAAACAGACAGCCGCGTTCTGTAATGACATTGAACCTTCGCTTTTGGTGAATGAAATTGCCCCCTCCGGAAGCGGCTGGATATCGTACCAAATATTGCTGATTATTCTTCCTTTTTCTTCATGTCTGGTTGACTTGACAGAATAAAAATCATTTTTTATATCTCTGTAAACTTTTTTAATGTCTTTTGAAAACTGGTCGTCTGTTGCGACATTTGTTACTTTGTATAACCGGGTCTGTTCATCGCCGGGTATATAAATATGAAGTTTGTTTTCTGACGGATTTTCCGGATAAGTCCGAATAACCTGAATAGCAGGTTCCTTAAAACCGTCGTCAAATTGTTCACCAAAATCCATGATAGAGTCGCCGTGTACAACTTCCGGAAAAGCATAATATTCAGGAAAACAATTTTTAATTTGTGTAATTAATTTCTCAGCCTGATCTCTCGCTTCGGCGATTGTACCGTATGTTGGATAGTTTATCATACAATCGTATGACAACATTGAACTAATTTCAGTTTTGACTGCACCGGGAACTATCACCTTACAATCATAGTATCGCATTTTGAGTGCACCTGTATCTGTCCGGTAATGATTTTTGTCTATCACGCTTTGGAAACCGGTTGGTGCATCCTGAACAATTTTTTTAAATGCATCACAGAATTTTGCATCATCGGTTTGAGAAAGTATCATTCCCGGGATGCAGACGAATAATAACAAGAGGGTCTTTTTCATGGTTAATTTAATTTTATATTTATTTATATTGTCGGAGTTTCCTGTTTACAGATCATTGATCCTCAAACTGAAACTGCTACATGCTTTCTTCATAAATCAGAATATAAACTCTGTATTTATTATCAGAATCTTTTGTCAGTTCAAGTGTAATAATAGGGATTTTTTCGTACCCTTTGCTGTTTGGTTTACCGAAAATCACCACTTCTTCCGCATTATACGAAACATTGAGCGACAATTCAGGTTTCGTCGTTAAATATATATAATCAGAGCCAAGTCCGTCCTGTATTTTTCCGAATGTTTCATTGTATTTTTTAACCGCCTCATCCCGGTCAGCACTTTCGAACATGAAACACCTCACTGCTTTACTTAGCGTCATAAGGCTTGCATCGTAAGAGCAGGAAATAGCTCCGGGAGGAACGGGATTAATTTCATACCACTTCGAACTGCTGAATGCTCCTTTTTTTTCGTGAACCGTACCTTTTACATTTTCAAATTTATTTTTTGCGTCGTTATATATAGTTAGAATGGATGTGATAAAATCACTTGGTTTGGCAGCAGATTCTATCGAATAAAAACGACGGGGTGATCCTGATTCGATTACAACTTCGAAATGAAAAGTTTTATCCTTAGAATCTTGCCAGGTCTGAATTTCAATTATTGGTGATTCATAGCCATCCTTAAATTTTTTTCCATAGAAAAATTCACGATCACCCCTTTCACTTTTCTCAACACTATAATAAAAATCGGGGAAACAGGCTTTGAGTTGATCCATTACTCTCATTCCAATCTTTTCAGATTCTTTCGGGTCCGAGAAATAAGGATAATGAATCCGGCAGGCACTGGATAATGCACCTCCATAGTCCACATATTCTGCGCCCGGTACTTTTATTTTACTTTCATAATGTCGCGATTTCCAATAACCGGTATCCGTGGTATAATGCAGACTGTCTTTTGTGTGATCGAAATAATATGGAGCATCGTTCATTATAGTAGTGATTGATTTGCAAAAATCATCTTCTTTTAAAGCAGTTTCATAATGGTTTTCTGAATATTTATATTTTTTTCTTGTGACCGTATAATCACTTTTTGACCCGTTTCTCTCAATTCCTAATTTTACGGTAGTTCCTTCTTCACCAA
>JAHEYM010000477.1 GCA_023251595.1 Bacteroidota bacterium | reverse complement strand
AAGAGACACTTATCCATTTACTACTAATTCCCAGCGTCATCTTTGTTCCGATGCTGGAAAATTTTATCTGATGTACTCTTCAAATAACGGTACATATTTAACAAAAAAAGATACGTCAACATCGAGTAATTGGGATGTAGAAAAGAAGCTTGATTTCGGAATAGATGGGTCTACTTCAATCGATGCAGATGAAAATTTGGTTTTTGCTGTCGCTGTCAAAGATTCGAATTGGGTGTTATTAGAGTATAATAAAAGTACCGGAACGACCTATACCTCACTTTTCGATACTCTCCGAGCAATTCATTACAACCCGGTTGTCGCAATAAAGAAGAATAGCACTCCTTCGCAACTGATTGTAAGTGTCGTCCAAAATTATATAACTGCATATCCGGGACTCACTATCGGTGTAAAGAAACGATCCGGTTTAGGAAACTATACAACATTGAAGGTCTCTCCATTTTATCCTGCTTTTACGCGGGCTGCAAATCCTTCAATCGTAAGCGATAACGATGGTATTTTTCACCTTGCATGGGAAGAAGATAACAAAATCTATTATCAGAAATTCAGCGTCGATTCTTCCGGAAATATCAATGACACATTAAGCAATAAGGTTTTAGTATCTGAATGCAAATCAATTCGCAACGGGAAAAAACCTTCAATTACCATTTCCAAGACAAATCAACCCCGTATAGCGTGGGAAACGGAATTCTATGATGTAAGTGTTAATAATTGGAGTGGCGTACCACAGTCTTCATATAAAAATGCAATTGCATTTCGTGATATTAAATATCCACCGCCGCCCCTTCCGCCAGACGCAATGTTTGCGGGAATTTCAAATGAATGGATTTTCCCTGTAAAACATCGCACATCGTTTGATCCGGTTACCGGTGGTGACCGGGATGGGTCGAAATCAAATATTGTTTGGTGGTCGGATTCAACAGGCGGATCAAGAAAAATACACTCTGCCGTAGGAGCGCCAAAAGCAAGAGGCAGTGATATAACTCAATGGACTTTGAAAACATTGAACGACACAGGATACACACCGATAACTTCTGTCAATAATAGTAAGCCTCACGCTGCTGTTTATGTAACCGATCATTCTACCCTCGGTGGAGTGAATTTTAATCATTTCAGTTGGACCAGCGATACTACATTGCTTGGGTTCGGTCCATCATCAAACGATACATTGATTGAGATGCGGGGTGCTTCGATAGGAAATGATTTATTCAACACAGGTATAGCGATGAGCGTTATTGAAGATAGTTTAACAGGGAATAATCAGACATTCGTCCCAATATCCGATACGGCATCACTCAGCTCAATTTATAATATCAAAGATCTTGTTCAGACACAACCATTCACTGCATCCCGAATTAAATTATATCTATCTCGCAATGCAGAAGGAATTAATAATCCTGCGACGGAATCAATGTTCGATACCTCAAGCATCGAATGGTATGCTGAAGTAAGAAATACTCAGTACGACACACTCATCAATTCATATCTTGTCGGCAGATTAGCAAAGGATGAAGCAATGAGCGGTTTTGATTCTGTATTCATTTCTGTGCCAAGGCAGCAAGTCTATGTGCGTTTGATAGCGAGTGCAGAGCAAAGCATATTTACCTGTTTCGGGATATTCTATGAACTTTGGAAGCGGGCAGCATATTACAGTCCCTTGAAACATTCCGGCGTTACCGACAATAATTTTAGTAATGAAGAATCAATTGCTCTTGAGCAAAATCATCCGAATCCATTCAATCCAACGACAGAAATAGTTTATCAAGTCAATGGAAAAGAAGAGAAGAACATCTCATTAAAAGTGTATGATCTGTTAGGTCGGGAAGTCAGCACTCTCGCGGAGGGGAATCACAAGCCGGGTAGATATAGCGCTTCATTCGATGGATCGTCATTACCCAACGGAATGTACATTTATACATTGTCCGGAGAAGGAATATCGATTTCGAAAAGAATGACATTGTTGAAATAGCTTTTCCCTTTTATTAAATAGTTGCGTAAACTGCGTCGTTTCATCGGTGAGCAGAGGGATATCGTTTTTTTAAGATTATGAAATGAAAACGATATCGGTGAAATGATACCGACTTCAGGCAAATGAAGGTCTCTAATTATCACTGTTCTCATAAACATCGTATCCCCTGTTCGCCAAACGAGGAAATTTCGAATGATGAAGGAATTTCAATCTTCATCCTTCTCATGCGAATATTCATCTATACATCTTTAATTTATTCCTGACTGATCTGCGAAGCCTTTAATTGAAGCCTACGAATGAGGGGCTTCACCGTCCGTGCGATATGGATGAATCTGCGAAGAAACAGGTTGTAGTCTATCACGACAGAAATCCGAAATCAAGAATACTTTTTTAAACCATATCGTTTTCACCACCATAAACATTGACTTCAATGCGCATGTACAAAAAATCATCTCAAAATATGTGAAAATATTTTTGTAAATGGAACTTTGATCAAATGATTTCTCACTGGTTTTCACAGTACATGGAAGAAATATTTTTTGTGAAATTATTTTCAATGCCATTTGATATTTGTTGAAATAATCCGTAAGCTCTTTCAGGTTTTATTTGATTCGAATCTTTTTTACATAGATCACAAATTTTTTCTCCACAGATGAAACAGATTTTTTCCTTTTTGACCTTCAGTTCTCTTGTATTACTCACGCTTTTTGCAGGGAGATGCAAAAATGATTCGCCTGTAAAACCTCCACCACCAGCATCTCCCGACACTACGTCACAT
>JAHEYM010000107.1 GCA_023251595.1 Bacteroidota bacterium | reverse complement strand
TACCAGAGATTATTTTCTTCGGCGACAGCCGCAATTTTATCCAGCGGATCAATCGCACCGGTATCTGTTGTACCGGCAGCAGCGATCACCATAAATGGATTGAGACCCGAATTCAAATCTTCATTGATCGAAATTCTCAATAAATCGGTACGCATGCGAAACATCTTATCCATCGGGATATTGCGCAAAATACATTCACCCAATCCTGAAATCCGAATTGCCTTACCAACGCTATGATGTGCGTGTTCAGTGAGATAAATAACAGAAACCGGAATATTCTTCGATGATATTTTCTTTGCATCTCTTGCAGCCGCGATCGCTATCAGATTTGCAATGCTTCCTCCTGAAGTTAGATTCCCCGCCGAACTTTTTGGATATCCAACAATTTCCGACATCCATCGCAAAAGTTGATTTTCGATCCGCACAGCACCGGGTGAGGCAAAGAAAACCCCAGCATAACGATTGGTGATGTCTGCCAGATAATCGCCTAATGCTGAATAATAAATTCCTCCACCTGGAATATATCCCAAATGCCCTCCAGATGCGGGATTTAGACCCGTTTTGTCAACGGCTTCACCAACAATTTTTAATAATTGGTTGATGTCGGTCGGCGTCTCTGCGAAGGACGAGGAAAGAATTTGATCTGCCTCCGTATCCTCGATTTCATACGCTTTCTTCTGATAAATATGATTGAGAAAATTTTCAGTGTATGAAATCACTTCTGCGCGTACATTCTCCCTTTCTTCTCTCTCCGGCTCAAGTTGTCGTGAAATCAGTTCAACTTCAGCAATTCTTTTCTCCAATTCTTTTATATCTCCCATACGAACTGCGAATGTATCTCCTTTTTTCCGTACTTCGCAAAATAAGTGGTCAGTGGTAGAGACGTTGCATGCAACGACTTGTCAGTGGTCAGTCGTTCATTGTTCATTGTTAATTGTTCATTGTTAATTGTTAATTGAATTTTGTCTCCCTGGGTAATTTTATTTTGCGTCGTAATATATTCTGTGATGTTATTTTTCATCACATGGATTACGAGTCGCAATGCAAATAACGAATCGTATTTTATTGGCAACCGGACTTCACGCTGGTACATCGTTGCGTATGGGATGATAGGCGCTTCCTTGTCGGGCGTGACGTTTGTGTCCGTACCCGGTGATGTGGGCGTAAAACATTTTGCGTATTTGCAAATGGTGATCGGTTATATGATCGGCTACGCTGTCATCGCAGGAATTCTTCTTCCGCTTTATTACCGTCTGAATCTCACTTCTATATATTCTTATTTAAAAGGACGGCTCGGAAGAAATTCATATAAAACAGGAGCTGCTTTTTTTATTCTCTCCCGCGTAATCGGCGCTTCATTCCGTCTTTATGTTGTGGTGAATGTTTTACAGACATTTGTTTTTGATCGGTGGAATATTCCTTTTATCGTAACCGTCTCGGTTTTTATTATTCTTATTCTCGCATATACTTTTCAAGGTGGGGTGAAAACCATCGTTTGGACAGATACTTTGCAAACGACTTTTATGTTGCTGGCAATGTTTCTCACTGTTTGGTTTATTTCTCAGGAAATGGGTCTTGGTTTGGGTGAAGTGATTAAAAAAATAACGAATAGTGCCCACACTTCGGTTTGGGTCACAGACTGGCACGACAAAAAATATTTTCTAAAACATATTCTTGGTGGCGCATTCATCGCCATTGCAATGACAGGTCTCGATCAGGAGATGATGCAGAAAAATATATCCTGCAAAAATGTCGGCGAGTCTCAAAAAAATATGATTACATTTTCGATCGTTCTGTTTTTCGTGAATATTCTTTTTCTTGCACTTGGTGCATTGCTATATATATATGCAGTCTCAAAAAACATGGAACTACCGGCAAAGTCGGATGATGTCTTTCCGGGAATCGCCCTTAATTTTCTTGGTCCTGTTGCCGGTATCGTGTTTATCATCGGACTCATCTCTGCCGCGTTTCCAAGTGCGGATGGAGCTCTCACTGCACTCACAACTTCTTTCTGTCTCGATATTCTGGAGTTGGATAGGGGCGATGAAAAGAAATTGAAAAAGAACCGCTATCTCGTGCATTTCGGATTCTCTATATTAATTCTTGGTTGTATTCTTTGGTTCAGAGCATTGAATGACGATGCAGTAATTAATAAATTATTCACCGCCGCCAATTTCACTTATGGCCCGTTATTAGGACTTTTTGCATTCGGTTTATTTTCCGGCACAGGCGTTAAAGACAAATGGGTCCCGATTGTGGCAATTATTCCACCGATATTATGTTTTATTCTCAACTTGAATAGTGTTGAGTGGCTCGGTGGTTATCAGTTTGGAAACGAAATGCTAATCCTAAACGGTCTCCTCACTTTCATCGGACTTTTTATTATTTCGAAGAGACGGGTGGAAGTGATTTTGGTTTAATTATCAGATTTTTGTATCTTTGAAATCAAATTACAGGGAATGCCTGAAGTAAGCCGTTTTTTTGGGGTGATAATCTACATGTATCTAAAAGATCATGTTCCTCCACATTTTCATGCTAAGTATGGAGAATATGAGGCGGTTTTCTCTATCGAAACAGGCGAAATTTTTCATGGGGATCTTCCCAAGAAACAAATGCGTTTGGTTCAGGCATGGACTGAACTTCACCGGACAGAACTTTCTGAAAACTTCAGATTACTTGGGACTGAAAAGGCAACATATTTTAAAATTAAACCGCTCGAATAATGTTACCAAGAATTAAAAGCATTTTATCAGCAGAACCATACTCAATAAAGTGCCTGTGGACAACTGGAGAAATTCGAACTATTGAATTCGAAAACGAGCTGAAAAGCGAAGGTCTTTCTAAATTATTAGATAAAATCATTTTTGCTTCTGTAAAACTTGATATGGAAGCAGGGACTATTTATTGGGATAATTTACTAAATTATACAGATTTAGACGGCCTCATTAAGAGCGGACCCCTTGACTTTTGTCCGGATGTGCTTTATGCGTTGAGCAAGCCTGCTTGAACTTTATCTTATGTTAATACGACAAGATTACTCGTTTAGCCATCTCTCTACGAGTTTATCGGCCTGATCATTTGTTAGAAAATTACCTGTGCGAATTTGTTCTTTAGATTCGTCTATTCGCTTAATTTGTTCTTGAGATAATACCGGCTGACCTGAGGTTGAATACTTCCGGTCAAGTATTTGTTTTATGGCAAATAAAAACTCTTCGTCATTTATATTCTCAATGCTTTCGTGCAAAAGTGTTTTGATGTTTTGCGCTTTCATGGCTTTTTTCTTTCAAAGAAAAGACAAATCTGTTTAAATTCCCGAAGCTCGATAAAAACTTATACAAATTAGATTTTTCTTCTGAGAGTACTCACATATTCAACTAACTCTGAGATCGGCATATCCAGCCATTTATCTTTTATATCCGAAATAAATTTATCCTTATCATCGCCTTTATGATAAGTCCCGACACCCATTTGTTTTTGCGAACTGATTTTCTGCGATTTTATTTCTTGCCAATGGATTACAAATAATTTTTCGACAGCATTCCTCAGAATTCCGTATGTTGTTTTTAAATTCTCTTTGTTTGAGAGTTCAACAGTTTCCTGCAAAATAATATCTCCGGTATCAAGACCTTCGTCCACCAGATGGATCGTTACACCTTTTTCAGTGCCATCAATAAAACTCCAGAAATTCGGATCTGCACCTTTATTAAATGGCAGGTACGCGATATGTAAGTTAATCACTTTCCCCGGTAAAACATCCAGGATTTCTTTCCTGATTAAATGCCGATAGCCGTAACTAACGATAAATTCGATTTTGTTTTCAAGAATAAAATCAGAGCCGATCTTTTCATCATATATTATAACATCTTCACCTTGATTTCTTAAAAAATCAATTAAAGGTGAATTTGAATATCCGAGAAAAAGAACTTTCATAACGTATGGTTTTAACTTTTTATACAGTTCATTTCCTCATATTCTGCAATTATTCTGAACCCCAAATTCTCATAACATTTAATGGCGTTTTTGTTTTCACTCTTCACATTTAATCCGATATGATCAACTGTTTTGAATAGTTCTGAACATTGTTTTGCTATGGTTTGCTTCGCCAATCCTTTTCCTCGATAATCCTTGTCTGTTGATATACTCGCTATCGCTGCCACTTTATATTCTTCAGAGTAAACATGAATACCTGAAACACTGATTATTGTACCATTTTCTCTGATTGCAAAAAATTTATTTGTCTCCAACATTCTTTCATTAAACCAATTTTCAGGATAATTTTTATCATAAAAGATCTGCAGACTTTTATAATCTTCATTCGTGAGGATTTCTGCTTTAGAAGTATCGATGTTAGTATTAAAATCCTTTTTCATCAAACCCATCTTGTAATAAAGTCCATGAGATTTCAATTCACACCAAGTCTTGAAAATATGAATGTAATCACCTGTAAAATGAGCGTAAAATTGCGAAGGAAATTGTTCGCGAAATTTTTCAGGAATGAATTCAGGCTTTATGGATGAATCATTGAGAGCTAATACCACCGGGAAAGTTTTATCCTGATAAATTAACACAACAGAATGATCATGTTGATTTATCAGGTATTTTGAACTCTTCCAGAAAAAATCATCCAGATCTCCAATACTATAAATATTCAGAAATATGTTTTCTGAAAGGAGATTATAAATTTCCTCTTTATTCGTTGAAAAGTTATGCATCAAAAACTTAATATCTGGGGCTGACCAAAAAGGGTTTATTTGCCACAAAGACACTAAGGCGCAAAGTATAATTTATTGTATATTAGCATTTATTTCTTTGCGACTTCGCGACTTTGCGGGAATATTTTTCTTTTTGGTCAGCCCCTGGGAGGGGGTGGGATTACACTTTCTCCTCGATCTTCGGAGCAGCATTCATAATTTCGTCATTAGCGAAATCAGCATATTGCTCAAAATTCTTGACGAATGCAGCAGCTAATTGTGCTGCTTTGGCATCATAAGCGTGTTTATCCGCCCACGTGTTTCGGGGGAATAATATTTCAGAGGGTACATGCGGACAAGCTCTTGGAATTTCAAGCCCGAAAACAGGCATTGTTTCAAATGTAACTTTATCAAACTCACCTTCGAGAGCGGCAGTAATCATTGCCCGCGTAAATGCAAGCTTAATTCTTTTGCCAACACCATAAGGTCCGCCAGACCAACCTGTATTCACGAGCCAAACATTCACTTTCGCTTCTTTTAACTTTTTACCGAGAAGCTCAGCATATTTAGTCGGGTGAAGAGGAAGAAATGCTTTTCCGAAACAAGCAGAGAATGTTGTCTGTGGTTCGGTCACACCAACTTCAGTTCCGGCAACCTTCGCCGTATAACCGGAAATGAAATGATACATTGCCTGACCTGCATCCAACTTCGAGATTGGAGGTAGAACGCCGAATGCATCTGCTGTAAGAAAGAAAATATTTTTTGGAACACCTCCCAACGAAGGATGAACGGCATTTGCAATGTGATGGATCGGATAAGCGGCACGGGTATTCTCTGTCCTCGATACATTGTCGTAATCTACCGTTGTAGTGGCATCGAAGAATTCTACATTTTCAAGTAATGCGCCAAATTTAATGGCATCGAATATCTCAGGCTCTTTTTCTTTTGTGAGATTAACACATTTAGCATAGCAACCTCCTTCGAAATTGAATACTGAATTTGCAGCCCAACCATGTTCATCATCTCCAATCAGATGACGGTTCGGATCGGCAGAAAGTGTGGTTTTGCCAGTACCTGAAAGACCAAAGAAGATAGCGGTATCGCCTTGTTTGCCGATATTGGCCGAACAATGCATCGACAATACTGATTTTGTATGTGGAAGAAGGAAGTTCAGGACCGAGAAAATTCCTTTTTTAATCTCACCGGTGTAACCCGTTCCACCAATCAGAATCATCTTTCTAGTGAAGTTGAGGATTGAAAAATTATGTTTTTTGGTGCCATCGATCTCCGGCACTGCCATGAATCCGGGAACAGATATGATCGTCCAATCTGCTTTTTGGGTTAAAATTTCTTCATTCGTAGGACGAAGAAAGAGGTTCGATGCAAAGAGATTTTGCCATGCCCACTCTGTCACTACCCTGATATTCAGACGATGATCGGGATCTGCACAAGCATAAGAATCACGCACATACACATCGCGACCTGTGAGGTACGCAGCGATGCGTTCGAACAATTTATCAAATTTTGCAGGCTCAAAACGGATGTTGATATCTCCCCACCATACTGCGTTTTCCGTAATATCATCGCATACGATGAACCTGTCTTTGGGCGATCGACCTGTAAATTCACCTGTATCAACGGCCAAAGCGCCGGTATCAGTAAGAACCCCTTCTCCGTGTATAATAGTTTCCTCAACCAATTCTGCAGGTGTGAGGTTCCAGTAAGCGTTGCCTAAGTGCTTCAAACCTAATTCATTAAGTGAAGCCGATTTTGATTTTAATCCGTACTCGTTCATGGTTTATCGTTAAAAAGGTTAGATAATTCAGTAAGGCGCAAAATTAACTGAATGTAAAATTATATCCAAGTAAATGGCAAAGATTATCTTTTATGCCGGCAGACCGTATTCTCCTCCATGAAAATCAAAGTATTATTCTTCAGGAGTTCTTGCACACCATATATAAACTCTTGCTGTAGTGCGGGCTTCAAATTCTCAAGACGGAAACAGAAATCAACTTCTCCCTCTCTTCCCCAATTATAAGAATCCTTGTTAATAACAAGTTTGTACTTGTCCTGAAACTGTTCCTGATATCGATCCAAAGCTTCTTTTGTCTTAAAATCGATGCCGGAACCCTTACTCGCAAATGTCACAACAAGGCGGTAGATGCCCGATGTATCGGGTTTGGAAGTTTTTACAAGGGTATCAGTATGTTTAGCCACAAAAGGAGAATCAGTTTTTGAAGGAACAGTTTTTTGGGTGGCCTCTTTTGAAGTGGGTTTAATTCTCGAAGTGCAGGAAACAAATAGGAGAGATAACAGTAATGAACCAATTATATATTTAGTCATTTTTTTTGTTTTTAATATGGAGTTTCTTAATATTTCTTTGTGCCTTTGCGTCTTTGCAGCTTTCTTAATTTGGCTGCGAAGTAGCAAAGACGCTAAGTTTTTATCTAACTGGAGAATTGATATTATATATTGCCGAATTTCTCTTTTGCGTATTCAAAGAAATATTTAAATTGCAGCGTTTCACCCGTAATTCTTTCACATAGTTCTTCGGCAGTATATAATCGACCGTGAACGTGAATATTTTTTCTCAACCAATCAAGCAATAATTTATAATCGCCTTTTTCAATTAATTCCAATAATCCCGGAATATTTTTCTTCGCACATGCAAAATATTGTGCAGCATAAAAACTTCCCAAAGAGTAAGTAGGAAAATATCCGAACCCTCCGTGCGACCAATGTATATCCTGAAGAACGCCCAAGGCATCTGTCGGGACATCTATTCCGAGATATTCTTTATATTTTGCATTCCATTGTTTTGGAATTTCATTCACCGGAATACTTCCTTCAATAATTCCTTTTTCCATTTCATACCGAATCATGATATGAAAATGGTAAGTAAGTTCGTCGGCAGCAGTTCTGATGAATGACGGCTCAACTTTATTTATCGATTTATAGAATAATTCAAGACTGATATTTAACAAATTTTCAGGAAATATTTTTTGCAAATCCGCATAATGATATTTCCAATATGCTAATGATCTTCCAACATTGTTTTCCCAAATTCTCGATTGCGATTCATGCACCGCGAGTGAAGACGCTTCACCCCAGGGCAATCCATACTGCGATTCCGGAAGTCCCTGCTCATATAACGCATGCCCGCCTTCGTGAATACAACTCCAGATCATCTCCCGTAAATCATTTACATTAATTCTCGTTGTTACCCGAACATCTTTTGATGAAAACGAGGTGGTGAAGGGGTGTGAAGAAATATCCTGTCGACCGATATTGAAATCGAAATTCATATTCTTCAATAGTTCGATTCCGAAATTCCACTGTTTATCAGAATCATAATTCTGCTTTAAAAAAGAATCATCGACGGGTTTTTTCGCAACAATTTCTTTCACGAAAGGAACCAATGCCGATTTAACTTCAGAGAATAATTTTTCAAGTTTCACCGTAGTCATTCCCGGTTCAAACTGATCGAGCAAAGCATCGTAAGGATGCGAAGTATATCCAAGTAATTCTGTTTCTTTTTGCTTTAATACAATCAGTTTCTGAAGAGAAGGGGCGAAGTGATTATAATCATTGTTTTTTCTCGCGTAATCCCATGCCTGAAATGCTTCGGAAGTACAACGACTTAATTCTATCACAAATTCGTTTGTGTATTTCTTCTTGTCCTTATAATCCTTTGAAGATTTTTTTATATTGAGTTTTTCTTCAGGGGAAAGCGATTCATCTTTTTCCAACAAAGACAAAAGTTCTCCTAATTCGGGTGCCGTAAATAATTCATGTGCAATTCCAGCGAGCGTTCCCAATTGCTGTGCTCTTGCATCGCTGCTGCCCACTGGCATATATACTTCCTGATCCCAGCCAAGAACTGCGGATGCAAAATTCAGGTCTGCGATTTTCCGCATTTTTTCACAATAGGATTTATAGTTGAGATTCATAGAAAACTAATTAACAATTAACAATTAACAATTAACAATTACAACTAATCACTGACTACTGACTACTGACTACTGACTACTGACTACTGACTACTGACTACTGACTACTGACTACTGCGTAGCGAATATATTAATAAACAAACCCATCCCGAAATAAATGATAATCCGCCGAGGGGTGTGATAGCTCCTATCCATTTTTGATCTCCGATGCCGATTAAATTACTGCAAGACATTATATATAATGAACCCGAGAATAATATTATTCCGATCAGAAACAGATAGCCGGATAGATTTATTATTTTCTCATTCCTTCCCTCTTTCTCTTTTTCTCTCTGTTTCTCTTTTTGTTTCTCTTTCTGATTTCTTGTAGTCAGCCACACAAACAACAAAGCGAATGTATGATAGAATTGATATCTCACTCCCGTTTCAAATGTTTTGAGCGAAGATTCATCTAAATGTTCTTTTAACGAATGCGCACCAAAAGCCCCTAATCCCACACAGAGAATCCCCGAAACCGCCGCAATCGAAAGAAATTTATTTTGCATCAGAATAATTATATTAGCATTCGGGTGATCAGCAGATCGTTTTTTTTGCGCAAAATTCGCAAAGGTCAATCGCAAAGGTCGCAAAGAAAAAAGCTCCCCGAGAAGAGGAGCTTTTTCGATATTATTCAATATAATTAATCAGTGTTTATTCGCTTGCATATAGCTCATCAATTCGTCTTTCGAACTTTCGAAAGTAAATGCATCATTTACTTTATAATAGTTACCAAGATCATAAGTGTAACCATAAGCCCATTTTGCAAAATCAAGTTTGCTGCTCTCGAAACTGAATAGACCCATGATATCTTTCACCTGACTGCTTGTCAGACAATTTGAACCGAAGATTTGTTTTGCCATTTTCAGCTTGGTGTCTTCGAAAGAGTTGTTTTGGATCGAGCCTTTTGCACTCGAGAAATCGCCTTCGCTCATTGGCCAGGCGCAACCTACCGGACCATTATAACCTGCCATCTGATAACGAACAGGTTGTGGAGGAGGAGGTGCCTGATAAATTTGTTGTGGCGGAGGATTGTAAACCACAGGCGGAGGAATCATACCGCCTGTTGTAACGGTTGTGGTTTGGGTGGTAGTGGTTTGAGTGGTTGTTGCACCCATGTCCATTCCCATACCTGTTCCACCGACATTTACACCCATATTGACATTAGTTCCCATGCCGCCCATGTCCATATTTACACCACTTTGGGTAACATTCATTCCCATTCCGACGCCACCCATATTCATTCCAACAGAAACATTTTCGGGGTTGCCTCCACCGGTTGTGGTAGTGGTTTGTTGAACGGTTGTTGTTGTACCCATCGGAGGTGCATAAACAGGAGGAACATAAACAGGAGCTGCAGGATTATACACTACAACTGTTTGTGTTGGGGGTGGGGGTGGTGCAGATGCGATCGGCACTTCACTTACCATTCTTTGTACCCAGCTTCCTTTATTGTTCCGCTTGATGTTGATGGTTCTCTCAGTGCCTGGTTGAAGATAGAGCGTAAAATCTTCAGCTCCGTTTGCCTGGTCAGCAAAAATAATTTTCATCTTGTAAAAAGATGCGTTGAGATCCGTCAACTTTACATTGGTTGCGGGGGTGGC
>JAHEYM010000106.1 GCA_023251595.1 Bacteroidota bacterium | reverse complement strand
TTATCAACAGAAAGAATGTTCATAAAAGATAGCGACAGGTGACACAGATCATAAATGAGAGTCGTTAATTTCGTGAACATTGCTTAAATTTACAAATTATGACCCCGAACAAACCTACCTCCAAAATCAAAAAAAAAACCGAGCGTAAAAAAGGATTAAAGTTTAATCGTTTTTTCACCAAGACTTCGGTTAGTCCTTATGATCAATTTGTGTATGAAAAACGATCGAGTGTAATCAGAAACCCCAAAGGGGATGTGGTTTTCGAAATGCACGATGTGGAAGTACCCGAATCCTGGTCGCAGGTAGCCACCGATATTCTTGCACAAAAATATTTCCGTAAAACTGGCGTGCCCCAAGCCGATGGAAAACTGGGCAGGGAGAATTCAATTAAACAGGTCGCTCATCGTCTTGCACATTGCTGGCGGAGTTGGGGAGAAAAGAGCGGGTATTTTGAAACCGGCATCGATGCTAAAATTTTTTATGATGAATTGGTCTATATGATCATCGGGCAATACGCAGCCCCCAATTCACCACAATGGTTTAACACAGGGTTGTTTTCGTCTTATGGTATCAAGGGAACGGAACAGGGTCACTGGTATGTTGATGGAGAGACGGAAAAACTTCTTCCTTCGAAATCGGCTTATGAAAGACCTCAACCTCATGCTTGTTTTATTTTATCAGTGAAAGATGATCTCGTAAATCCGGGTGGAATTATGGATCTGTGGACAAGGGAAGCCCGTATCTTTAAATATGGCTCGGGTGTCGGCACCAATTATTCCTCTTTGCGTGGTGAAAACGAAAAACTTTCGGGCGGTGGTCAGTCATCGGGTCTGATGTCATTTCTGAAAATAGGTGATCGCGCGGCGGGTGCGATTAAATCGGGTGGAACAACACGTCGTGCAGCTAAAATGGTTTGTCTCGACATCGATCATCCCCAAATTGAGTCCTTTATTAATTGGAAAGTTGAAGAGGAAAAGAAAGTCGCCGCTCTTATAGCCGCCGGGTATTCCTCCGACTATGAGGGTGAGGCATACAAAACTGTTTCAGGACAAAATTCAAATAATTCGGTTCGTATTCCGAATTCCTTTTTTACTGCATTAAAAGAAAATGCACTGTGGGATTTAATTGCACGTACCGATGGTAGTGTGGTTAAATCTGTTTCTGCTAAAAAATTATGGGATGAAATTGCATATTCTGCGTGGCGTTGTGCTGATCCTGCCGTTCAATATGATACAACAATTAATGAGTGGCATACTTGCCCCGAAGGTGGTCGGATTAATGCATCGAATCCTTGCAGTGAATATATGTTTTTGGATAATACTGCCTGCAATCTTGCTTCGCTTAATCTGAGAAAATTCTTTGATGATAAAAGTTGTCTTTTTGATGTTGAAGCTTTTCAACATGCAAGCAGATTGTGGACCGTCGTTTTGGAAATTTCTGTTTTAATGGCACAATTTCCGTCGAAAGAAGTCGCACAACTTTCTTATGAATATAGAACGCTCGGTTTGGGATACGCGAATATCGGGTCGATGCTGATGGTTTCCGGAATTCCTTATGATAGCGATAAAGCCCGCGCCATCGCTGCTTCCATAGCTGCCATCATGACCGGAACTGCTTATACAACTTCAGCAGAAATGTCGCGTGAATTAGGTTCCTTCAAACAATTTGAAAAAAATCGTAAACACATGATGCGTGTAATGCGCAATCATAGGTACGCTGCATATCACGCGAATGATGCGTACGAAGAATTAGGAATTAAACCGGAAGGAATTGATGCAAAAAATTGTCCCGATTATCTATTGAGTGCTGCCTGCAAATCGTGGGATAGTGCAGTAGAAATGGGAGATAAATTCGGATATCGTAATGCGCAGGTGAGCGTAATTGCACCAACCGGCACGATCGGATTGTTGATGGATTGTGATACGACAGGTGTTGAACCGGATTTTGCATTAATAAAATTTAAAAAACTTTCGGGTGGAGGATATTTCCGAATTGTAAATGAAAGTGTTCCTGCAGCATTACACAATCTCCATTATACAAAACATCAAATCAGGGAGATGATTGATTATTTAAAAGGCACGGGAAGTTTTAGCGGTGCTCCATATATTAATCACGAAACATTAATTTCGAAAGGATTTCTAAAAAGCGATTTGGATCGAATAAATAATTTAGCTGCAAGCGCATTCGATATTGCATTCGTTTTTAATGCACCCACACTGGGCGAAGATTGTATGAACCGCCTCGGATTTATGAAGAGTCAATATATGTCGTTGGAATTTGATTTGTTGCATGAATTAGGATTTACGAACGAACAAATTGAAGAAGCCAATTGTTATGTTTGCGGAAATATGTCGTTGGAAGGAGCACCACATATTAAAGATGAACATCTGCCGGTATTCGATTGCGCAAATCCTGCGAGATTGAGAAACGGAGAAACGACCGAAAGATTTATTTCACCAAAGGGACATATAAAAATGATGGCGGCGGTGCAACCATTTATTTCGGGAGCTATATCAAAGACCATTAATCTTCCACATCAATCTTCTCAAAAAGATATTGAAGATTGTTATATGTCGGGATGGAAATTGGGATTGAAGTCAGTTGCAGTATATCGCGACGGAAGTAAACTCTCACAACCTTTATCAACAAAATCAGCTGTTGCAAAAGAAAAAACGGAGGAAAATAAATCGATTGATCCCGATCAGTTAACTGCAGAAGATGTTTTAAATGCTGCAAGAAGAATTATTCAACTTACTTCTGATACGAAATTTAAACGCGAACTTTCGAATATTGTAGAACGGAAACGTTTACCCGGAAAAAGAAAAGGATTTACACAAAAAGCAAAAGTAGGGGGACATACTATTTTTGTTCGTACGGGTGAATATGATGATGCAACTTTGGGTGAAATTTTTATTGATATGCACAAGGAAGGCGCATCATTCAGATCGTTGTTGAATTGTTTTGCGATTGCTGTTTCGATCGGATTACAATATGGAGTTCCTTTAGATGAATACGTGGAGAAATTTATTTTCACTCGCTTTGAACCGTCCGGCATGGTTGAACATCCGAATATTAAAAATTCGACTTCCGTAATTGACTATATATTCAGATTATTAGCATTGGAATATTTAGACAGAGATGATTTGGTTCAGGTGAAACCCGTCGAAACGCAGGAGAAAAAAGAAGCGAAAGCAAAATTGAATGCTTCGACTGGCTCAGCAACCGGAAATACGGGAAAAGCAAAAAGTGCTTCTCCATCTAATTTCGTAGCACCCATTACAACATCGCAAACCATTGCCGGTTCAGCAGAATTAAAAGCAGAATTTCAGGGAGATGCGAACCAGCAATTTTTAAGTAATATGATGGGCGATGCACCACTTTGCAACACCTGCGGACATATTACAATTCGTAACGGTTCCTGTTACAAATGTCTGAACTGCGGAAATAGTTTGGGATGTAGTTAAACCTCCCTTTCTCCTCCTCATTTGGGGAGGCTTGGTGGAGTGGAGAGGGACCGAGAATGAAGGCATGAGAGAATGGCGTTTTCATGATATAAATCACCCTTTATTGTGATCTTAATCATCATAGCAATATTCGGCTATTTGTATGTTTGGGGAATTATTCTAAATATAATTTCCATGAAAAAACAAGGTAACAAACAACACGAAGAATTGGCTGAAATGTTGAAAGCCATCGCGCATCCGGAAAGGGTGGCCATTCTTAATCTGATCTGTACATCAGGAAGTCCGGGTCTTACAGTGACAGGACTTTACACGAAATTAAAACTGCTTCAACCCGTCGTTTCCAGACATCTCGGAATCATGAAAAAAAGCGGAATTCTTATTCGTCAAACAGAAGGTGTAAATGCTTATTATACATTGGATGATGAAAATCCTTATGTACAATGTCTTCTTATTTGTTTTACGAAAGCGTTGGCAGGTAAAGGAAAGAAAGGCAAATAGAGATTGACTCATCTTCTCATCTTTTTATCATCAAATTGTTGAAGGGTTGAAGAGTTGAAAGGTTGAAAAATGAAATTATAAATTGACTGAGTCTAAGTCTATTACCATACAGTTTCTCGGTGCGGCGGGGACTGTTACAGGTTCTAAGCATTTAATCCGCGCAAATGGCAGAAATATTCTTGTTGATTGCGGTTTATTTCAGGGGTTGAAGAAATTGCGTCTTCTTAACAGGGCGCAATTTCCTATTGATCCTGCAAGTATTGATGTTGTTTTGTTAACGCATGGTCATTTAGATCATGTCGGATATTTACCAAGATTGGTGACAGGTGGTTACAAAGGGAAAATAATTGGTACAGATCCAACGCTCGATATTGCGAAAATAATTCTTGAGGACAGTGCAAAAATTCAGGAAGAAGACGCAGATCGCGCAAACGAGAAAGGATATTCGCGCCACAAAAAGGCATTGCCGCTATATACATTAAAAGATGTTTCAACAACGGTAACTCATTTTCAGGAAGCTGAACTTGAAACAGATATAAAATTATTTGACGGAATTACAATTCGTTTCCGATATAACGGTCACATCCTTGGCGCCACATTTATTGAAATGAATATTGGTGAGAAACGAATTGTTTTTTCAGGAGATATTGGAAGAGAAACAGATTTTTTATTGCGTGCTCCTGATAAACCCGATCGTGCTGAGGTGTTGTTAATTGAAGCTACTTATGGAAATCGGTTACATCCGGCTCATCCCGAAATTGCTTTAACGAAAGCCATCAGCGAGGCTGCAGAAAGAGGCGGTACAATCATCATTCCGAGTTTTGCGGTAGAACGTACACAGTCGTTGATGTATTTATTCTGGCAACTGAAAAAAAATAAGTCTATTCCTGATATTCCTGTATATATGGATAGTCCGATGGGGAAAAATATTCTGGATGTATTTCTTCATCACAGCGCATGGCACAAATTGACACCAACCGAATGTACAGAAATGTGCAGTCAGATAAAATCAGTTCATGCGATTGAAGAAACCTACGCACTATGCAAAGATAAATCACCGAAAATTATTATCGCCGGGAGCGGGATGATTGCAGGTGGAAGGGTTTTAACATATTTATTGAAATATCTTCCAATGGAAACAACTACAGTGATGTTGGTAGGATTTCAAGCTGAAGGAACCAGGGGAAGACAATTACTTGAGGGTGCTTCAGAAATTAAAATATTCGGAAAGTATGTTCCTGTGAAAGCTCATATAGAAAATTTACAGGGGTTTTCTGCCCACGCCGATCAACGTGAATTATTAAATTGGATCAATCTTATAAAGAAAACTCCTGCCCATGTTTTTCTGGTTCATGCAGAACCACAATCAGCCGATTGTTTCCGTGTAAAATTAAAAGACACAAATGGTTGGGATTCATATATTCCGGAATTAAATGAGACCATAGAAATTTAATAATGGGTGATTAAAGCAATCCGGTCATAACTCGAAAGAACGCCATTTTCAAAAAACATCACTTCACCACTTTTTCTCAGAATAGTTTCGATGACATCATCAACGGCATCGCGGATAATATTGTGGGGATTATTGGGCGAGTCATCTAAAAGAATTGTGAATGAATCATTACCTCTTCTTGCTTTAATACAATAATCTTTTTCCACCAATAACAATTTACCACGGCCTTCTTCTATGGCTCGCCAAACATCGACAATTCCTGATGCAAATGTATTTCGGCTCACCGCATCCATGAGAGTATTCAATGCTTTTTGTTCTTTTCTTTGTAATTCAGCGAGAATAACAGGTTCTGCACGTCGTCTTATTTCCTGTGGATTTGCATGTTCATAATTACCATCCACATAACCAATGATTCGGTCTGTATTATGAGTGTGTGATTTGAAATAACTCAATATTTTAATGTCTCCGAAAACAACCACGGGCAAATTGCTGTTCTTTAATTCCTTTGAAATAACTTCATCGATGAAGTGTAAATAATTATGGATATTTTTTTCTTTGAATGCTTGTAAATCTGCATATTCTTTTCCGGGTAAAGAATGTTGATTCATTACATCTCTTCGGTTGTCAGGCATATTATCCAACGTAGTGGTTTCTGAGGAAGTAGTATTACAGACCAGCGTATTCACACTATTTTGAGCAATAATCAACGCCATGAAATCAACATTCCTGGCGGCAGAATAAATTAAATCCCGTAACTCAAAAGAATTGTCAATAATAACTTTTTCGGAAACGTGGAAAGGCAGCGCAATATATTTCTCCATTTCCTCCGAAACGTAAATCACAACCGTTTTTGAGAGATGGTTTACGGGTAAATGATTGACGGCATTCTTAAGTTTATCAAGAATTATTTTACACTTTTCATTCGAGTACAGAGAATGTAATTTCGTATCTACTTCTCTTACAATACCTTCGAGGCGATGTAAATCGTCTTTAATACCGGGATATTGTGGGTGAACAGGCAAAATCACCGAAACAGCAGGAAACGTCTTTTTCCCTACGAGTGTTTGAACTTGAGATTCCATAATTTTCTACTTTAGGATAAAATTTATACTACCCGATAAAGATAATAATCTTAGAAGGAAAGAAAAATGATTCTCGTCATTTTTGCGAAAAGATTGATTCTGACGACCTCACCCTTTGCTTTGTGCTTCTCCTACCCTCATCCCCGACCCTTCTCAACCCCACCCAGCCTCCCCAAATGGGGAGGAGAAAAGGAGGAGGGGGTTAGAGATCCTTCCTCCTGAATTTCCGTATAGCGAGCCAGGCGGGTAACACAAACCAAAATAAAAGAACCGATCCTGAAATGATGGTTCCCATTCCTGATCCAAAAAAATCTTTAAAAATGGCACCGGTATAACCCATTATTGCTGCCGAATCAATTTTTAATAACAAAAGAATTCTGACCAAATCGATGGGATTCATACAGGAGAGACCGATCATATATTTTTCTAATGGGTAGTCGCCGAACTGAAAAAGAATAAATAAAACAAGTCCATCGTAAATAAGGGTGAAATAAAACCAAAGCAAAATCGTAACACCAATTCCTTTGGCTTTATCTTTTGTATATACAGCTGCGACGAGTGCAAATGCAGTGAAACAGGCAGTTAAAGCCACACCTGAGAGTAGAAAAATAAATCCGGTGCTATCGGGTGAATAAATTAAAAGCGGTATTCCGAGTCCGATCAGAAAAGCAAAACTCAGTGCCGCTACCAGTCCGAATAGGATGCTTCTGAAAATGGCAACTCTTCTGAGAGGTTGCGCCACCAGCAGTTCTATAAACTCGGATGAGTTGTACACATATATAGTTGAGAAAACGCCGCAGATAAGCGGAAGCACGATCAATTCGATATTTAATAAACTGATGATGGCTTTTTCCGGACTTTCAGAAATATTAAACATGCTCAGACTGATGATCAGCAGGGCGAGTGTATATAATAAAACGATTTTATTCCTGATAATATCCAGGAAAACGTACTTAAATATTTTGAGCATGTCCTTTATAACCCATTACTTTTGCAATTGCACGTGATAATCTTTCTTCACCCGTATCTTTTCTCAACTGATCAAAACTTTTGTGAAAATTAATTTTCCCATCTTGCAGAAAGATCACTTCACTCACCAATTCATCCAGATCGCTGAGAACATGTGAAGTAATCAGAATTAGTTTTCCACGTTGTATTTCCAGAATCATTTTTTCTTTCAATATCTCACAAGCCACGGGATCGAGACCGGCCGTGGGTTCATCGAGAATGAGAATATCCGGATTAAAAAGAAATGCGAGAACAGCAGATATTTTCTGACGTGTACCACCCGAAAGTGTCCCTAATCTTTTTGTACGAATTTTGTCAATTTCGAAAAGATCCATGAGTTCTTTATCGCATTGTTCCCAGGTTGATTGCCGGATATCAATCAACATCTTAAACAATTGCCCGATTGTCATATTATCGGGATATCGTCCGATTTGGGGCATATATCCTATATCTTTTCGATATTTCCAGTCACCCTGAATATCGCTACCCTTTATTAAAATTCTACCCGAATCCGGAACGACCAAACCAAGAACAGATTTAATTAGTGTTGTTTTCCCGGACGCATTCGGACCGATAAGAGAAATGCAACCACGTCCTGTAAGATGCAGATTCACATCATCGAGGACAGTTAATTTTCCGAATTTCTTTGTCAGGTTTTCGACTTTGATCATAGCTCCGGTGGTTTCATCAGTGGATGGTCGTCTTTCAGATCAATAGGTGTAAGACTCGGTATTATTTTTTCTGTTTTCTCAAGCAACATAACCATAAAACTACGGAATAACATAATACTATATGGAATTTTTTCGGTGATCATGGAATACATGCTCACCGGACGATAAGGTACATCGCCGATTCCGTCTTTGTTCAGATCATATCCTTCATATTTATCCCAATAATTCCCGGAAAATTTATTTAATACAAGCGTGCCATTTGTTGCAACATCAAATGTGTTTCCAAAAAATCTATTTGCAGAGATCATAATATCTTCACAGCTTGCCTGAATTTTAAACGCCCAACCGTTACTTTCAAAAGTGTTATTCTCCACATTGATGCGACTGGTTCCCTCCATAAGTATTCCGATACTGTTTTTAGTAAAGTAATTTTTCTCTACTTTGCTATCTCTGATTTCTTTCATTAAAATTCCATAGGATGATTCACCTCTGTTTTCAGCAAAAATATTTTTATACATGGTTACGTGATGCGAAAACATTACGGCAACACCCGCTCCATTGTTACTGAAAATATTATGAGAATAATTATTATACTGGGAAAACATAAAATGCAACCCATATCTCAGGTTTTTTTCACTTATGTTTCTTTCTATAAAAGAGTTTGTAACAAATTCAAAATAGATTCCGTCGCGTTGACCGGAAATATAATTATTAAATATATGCAGAGAATCAGACTTCCAGCAATGAATTCCGTTTCCCGACTGAAGCTCGTGTATGGAATTTGATTTGATCCTGTTATTGCTGATCGAAGATTGAGACACGTTCAGACAATAAACACCAAAAAAAACATTTTCAAGAATATTGTTTTTGATAGAAACACGACGTGAATTTACGATACGGATTGCACTGAATTCGAACATATCAGATAAACCGGTATTGATCAATTTAAATCCATCAACTATGACATCATTCGATTCAATACTTATAATCTGATATTTCCCGTGCCCATCGAGTACCGGAGAATTCTCGCCTTTTAAATATATAGATTTTTGGATGATTATATTGTTCACAAAATAATGGCCCGAACGAAAAAGAACTGTGTCACCTTCTTCGGCATCGGCAACGATCTTGTTAATTTCCTCCCCTGTCGCAGGTGGCGAAATAAATAATGTATGTGCAAAAATATTCTGCACGAACCAAAATGAAATGGCAACTGCCATCCCGAGGGATTTTCGGTACATGCCTGTAAAGTTATTAATTTAAAACGGAATCGCGTGGAATGAAAACACCACCCTTTTCCTTCACAAAATTTCCGGCTTCCTTTTCTGTGGAAAAAACCGCCATATCACCTCGCATCGGGCTGCCAAGATTTTCACTCTTTATTACAAAAGATTCTTTGAGTTTGATGAAATTTCCTTCTCCTTTATAATCAGTTACATAAACTGTCTTTATTTCATTGCTTTTAAGACCATTATTCTTGATAAACTGAGCAGCGCAACCAAGGTCATCCAATTTAAATACTTTCCTTTTCTGAGTGATTATTTCAACGGCAAAACGTTTATCTACAATAGTCATTTTGCAATTGGCGCAATCGTCTTTCCCATAGTTAATTGCAACGGGCCCTTCGTTTCCACAAGAAACTATGAAGAGCGCGAATAATGAAATCAAGGCGACCGTCGGTATTTTTTTGCTTAGTTTTCTGACAGTTTTCCATTCCAGAAAAGTGAACAGAAACATGAGCACACCGGTTCCAATAAATATCCAACCACCTATGTCAGGAATAGAGTAGGCAGTGAAGTTCAACAATTGTTTCGTTCCGATTAATGGCGGTTGGTAAGACATTCCCGGAACTTTTATCGGTGCTTTTGGATCGAGATTATGACCATAATTATACTCCCAATGATAAAAATCGACCATCGATGCAATCGCGAAAATCAGGAATCCTGTCATCCATATATATAGCAATTTACGACGATTAAGAATTCCCGTCAATAGCCCGAAAGCACTGAAGAATATCAATAGAATGGGCAATAATTTAAATTCAGTAAATTCTTCCTGCTTAAGAACTTTCATCCCTATATAATGATTCAAACCATTTACCACATCAATATCGCCGGAAAGCTTACCTGCCCAAATCTTCAGAGTTAAGCCTT
>JAHEYM010000476.1 GCA_023251595.1 Bacteroidota bacterium | reverse complement strand
ATCTTGAAAGTTGACTCGGTCGGCGAATTCTGTTCGTCTGCTCTATCTTATTATTAAAATTTTAAAACTATCTAATGAACTTTGAACAATTAAATCTTATTGAACCTCTTGTTTCGGCATTGTTGAAAAAAGGCTATACTGAGCCTACGCCAATCCAGGAGAAAGCTATTCCTTACATTCTCGAAGGAAGAGACATCTTTGGATGCGCTCAAACAGGAACCGGGAAAACCGCGGCATTCGCATTACCAATACTTCAAAAATTGGCAGCCACAAAGCCTGCTACTGATCGTGTACTCATCAGATCACTTATTCTCGCTCCAACACGTGAGCTTGCGTTGCAAATCTCCGACAACTTTGTCGCTTATGGTAAGAACCTCAGACTTCGTCATACATGCGTGTATGGTGGTGCTTCTCAGGGTCGTCAGGTTGATGCACTGAGAAAAGGTGTAGATACTCTGATCGCAACTCCCGGTCGTTTACTCGATCTGATGCAACAGGGATTTATCAAACTGAATAATGTTGAAATTTTTGTTCTGGATGAAGCGGATCGCATGCTCGACATGGGTTTCATTCCCGACATCAACCGAATTATCGCGAAGATGCCTGCAAAAAGACAAACTCTGTTATTCTCAGCAACAGCTCCTGCGGAAATTATGCAGATCGCAAATTCGCTTCTTCACGATCCTGTGAGTCTGAATCTCTCTCCGACCTCTGCTCCTCCAAGTCTGGTGAAGCAAACCGTCTATTATGTGAATAAAGAAAACAAAAGATCATTACTTCAACACGTGTTGGATAATAATGATATCGAACATGCGTTGGTCTTCACACGCACAAAACGTGGTGCAGATAAAGTCGTGATCGAACTCAATAAAAGTGGAATTAAAGCGGATGCCATTCATGGCAACAAATCGCAGGGAGCCCGTGAAAAGGCGCTTCGTGGTTTTAAAAACCGTCATATCCGTATCCTCGTTGCTACAGATGTTGCTTCACGTGGAATTGATGTGGATAAACTCACTCACGTAATTAATTACGAAATTCCTGAACAAGCTGAGACTTATGTTCACCGTATCGGAAGAACAGGTCGTGCAGGTTTATCAGGTCATGCACTCTCTTTCTGTGCTTCAGATGAAATGGCTTATCTTAAAGACATTCACAAACTGCTCAAGAAAAATATCGATGTTGTTTCTGTGAGTCCTTATACCATTGATGTTCCGGTTGCAAGCGCTCGTCCCGCACAAGGTGGCGGTGGTGGTCGCTCTTACGGTTCAGGCGGTGGCGGTCGTTCATGGGGTTCAGGTTCACGCGGAGGAAACTCAGGCGGTTCAGGAAGAGCACCAAGAAAACGTACATTCACAAGTGAAAGAAGGGGAAGATAATCTCCAAAAATATGCGCAAAAGAAAAATCTCTTTCAGTAGTATAAATCCTGCTTTCTATGCAACACTTAGAAAGAATGTGGATGAATATTTCACAACGAAGGCGATTAAATTCACCGGCAACAGGAGGCTGTATCTTAAAACGATCATCCTCCTCACGCTGCTGGTCGGACTCTACACGGTATTATTATTTTTTACTCCTCCGGTTTGGGTGAGTGTGATTCTGTGTATGATTCTGGGCTTAAATCTCGCCGCCATCGGATTTAATGTAATGCACGATGGCGCCCATGGAAGTTATTCCAGAAAACCCTGGGTGAATGAAGTAATGGCTTACTCGTTAAATCTGATGGGTGGCTCCTCTTATCTCTGGAAACAAAAACATAATATCAATCACCATTCATTTACCAATATCGAGGGACTTGATGATGATATAGATATACAACCGTGGATCAGAACGAACGTCAATCAAAAACGTCGTTGGTTTCACAGGTATCAACATATATATTGGGTTGTATTATATGGCTTGACCTATCTCACCTGGGTTTTTAATAAAGACTTTGGAAAATATTTTTCGGGGAAGATTGCGCACACGAGCATGAAGAAAATGAGCGTGAAAGAACATTTTATTTTTTGGATCTCTAAAATAATATATTTCGGAATATTTCTTATTATCCCTATATTTAAAGTCGGACTCATCGAAACAATTGCCGGTTATTCAATCGCATGTTTTGTATGTGGATGGACACTCTCTGTAGTATTCCAGATGGCACATGTGGTTCCGATTTCATCGTTCCCGATGCCGAATGAAGAATCGCACAAGATAGAGCAGGACTGGGCAATACATCAGATTGCAACAACGGTTAATTTCTCAACTAGAAGCAAAATTGTTTCTTGGTTTGCAGGTGGTTTAAATTTTCAGGTTGAACATCATTTATTCCCGAAAATCTCACACGTGCATTATCCGGCGATTAATAAAATAGTTAAAGAGGCTTGCACACAATTTAATATCCGATATAACGAATATGTAACATTTTTCGGTGCGCTCCGCTCACATTCGAAACACCTTAAGATGGTAGGAGCGAAGTAACACACCCCTGCCCCTCTCGAGAGGGGAATAGAGTGGTGATATTATTGTGTTGGCAGCTTTTACTTTTGATTGAAGCAATAAGATTCTGATTTTATAGAAAATAAAATGAAAGAAATTCCCCTCTCGAGAGGGGCAGGGGTGTGTTTGCACGAATTTGAGAATACACAAAATCGAAAACCCCGCGGGGTGAGAGATTGGTAGAAAAGAGCACGTCCACCGAAATTATTTCGCGCCCGTAAAGGATGAATGCTTTGTTGAAAGAAGAGATGAAAAACCCTGAAGGGGTTTAACCTTAATAGAAAGAGGATGTCCCCCGTGTCCAATCGC
>JAHEYM010000105.1 GCA_023251595.1 Bacteroidota bacterium | reverse complement strand
TCATGGTTTTCAGCGTAGTTTCATCCACCGTATAAAAATCGTAAAGAGCCTGCTGTTCGTGTTTGAATTTATCGACCGTTGCCGGCACTGAAGCTGAAAGTGCGATCATATCGATTTGTGCTTTTGTACATTCATCATAAAATGAATTTATTTTCTTCATCAACTCCTGATTATTTTCAGTTTTTTGAAGATCATAGCAGATGAGAAAGAAACTATAATCAGGATTCGAGAGAAATTTCTTTGTATATTTTACATGTTTTTCATCCGCATCTCCACCATTGAGGTCAGTAAGCGAGAAATCATGTATAGGAGTTTTGTATCCTTCTCTGATCTTTTTGTTGATGGTTGTATCCCATTTCCAATTCACAGTATCCTGCCACGGGAAATTCTGTTGATTAAATTCCTTCAATTCCCCCGTTTTCAGATTCTTATATTTCAAAACGGTTGTGAAACTGTCTGTCACTGCGCCGGGAGGCATTTTCATTGCATCAGGAATATTCGTTCCGATTTTAAAAGGTCTGAAATCGATGACTGGCAAATGTCTGTAACAGTAAAGTGAGAAGATCGTGGAAACTCCAAATCCCAATAAAGTAATACTCAGTCCCGGTGCAGGTCCGAAGAGTGGTAAAATATTGTTTCGTCTTATAAATATTAAAATGATGGGGATAAGAAGTATGAGATCTTTTCCGAAAGACTGCCAGGGTGTGAGATGCAACGCGTCACCAAAACAACCGCAATCAGTCACTTTGTTAAAATATGCTGAATAGAAAGTGAGGAATGTAAAGAAAACTATAAGCAAAAGCAATGGCCACGCCATCAGTTTCTGACGATATCCGATAAGAAGTGCAACCCCTAAACCGATTTCGAGTGCACAAATAAATATAGCGAATGCAGTTCCATAATCCTTTAACCAAGGTATGTGAAATACTTCAAAATATTCCTGAAGCTTATAACCAAAACCAAGCGGATCATTTGCCTTAATTAATCCTGAAAGAATAAAAAGTATTCCAACAAATAATCTGCTAATTACTGTGAGGATATTAATTAAACTTCTCATATATATTATTTCCTCAACCCGATTGAATTTGAATTATTCTTTTTCATGTACCTTTGCCGCTTCAGAAGTGATTCTCCATGTAGTTTCACTTTGGAAAAGACAAAAGTGATTTATTTAATATGAACCCATAATGACGGCCGAAGATACAGTTTTTTTTAGCAGGAATTTCATCCGGTTGAAGGGCAAATTATTCAGTCTTGAGACACCTTTTGTCATGGGTATTCTTAATATAACACCCGACTCATTTTACGATGGAGGCAAATATTCATCTGAGGATCAAGTTCTTACTCAAGCAAATAAACTGGTTTCAGAGGGTGCATCCATCATTGATTTGGGTGCTGTTTCAACGCGTCCCCGAGCCAAAGAAATTTCCGTTTCTGAAGAGTTGAACCGGCTTCTCCCGACATTGAAACTCCTCAACGACTCTTTTCCCGAAACACCGATTTCCGTCGATACTTTCCGGTCGGAAGTTGCGAAAGAGGCAGTGGCGTGCGGTGCTGCGATGATTAACGATATTTCAGGAGGAACGATGGATCCTTTCATGCTTGATACAGTTGCTGAACTTGGCGTTCCGTACGTGCTGAGTCACATTCAGAGAACACCTGGCGATATGCAGCAAGACCCGCACTACGATGATATTGTAGCTGAGGTGATGGACTTTTTGCTGCTCAGGCTCAAAAAACTACAATCGATCGGACTTGCGGATGTAATCATAGATCCCGGTTTCGGATTTGGGAAGACTGTTGAGCATAATTATACACTGTTACGAAAGCTTTCACTTCTCAGAATGCTCGATTGTCCGATAATGGTTGGACTCTCCCGTAAATCTATGGTTAACAAAGTAATCGGTGTTGGGCCAGACGATGCACTGAATGGTACCACAGTTCTTCATACTATCGCACTTCTTCATCATGCTTCAATTCTCCGTGTACATGATGTGCGTGAAGCGATGGAGACTATACGATTAGTGCAGAAATTTCATAGCTGACTTTTATCACACTTTTTAGTGAGCACCATCATTTTGTTGTGGTTCGGATTGAAATATTTTTGCTCAATACACTAAACCCCTCAACAAGATGAATCTCAACAGCCCTCAGGCAGCAGAAGAAAAAGCATTCGAAAAAGGTGCGATGACACTTTTAATGTGTGTCAGTCTGCTTGTTTATTGTTTGATTATTACTTACGGAATTGTAACACACAATAATTTTGTGTTGCAGATATTCTCGACGACGCTTGTCTTGTCAATAGTTTTCGTGCTGTTGGTAAGGAAGTTTGTTCACTGAAGAATAAATCGCCTTTATAAAAATTATTTGGCTGAATTATTATTTCTTCAATAATTCAAGAATTTTGCTGTGCAATAATTTTTCGTCAATCGGTTTGGATATATAATCATTCATCCCGGCGGCTTTACATTTTTCATCATCTACAGTAGTAACATCTGCTGTAAGTGCGATAATCGGGATTTGTGAATGCAGCTTGCTACGTATATACTTAGTGGCTTCGAAGCCATTCATTTCGGGCATTTGTAAATCCATCAAAATAATATCATACTTATTTTTCTGAACCATATCGATCGCAATTTTTCCATTCGCTGCAATATCTATATCGAACCCAAATTCCGCAATAATTATTTTTATCAGAAGTTGATTCAGCGCAACGTCTTCAGCTACAAGTACTTTTAATTTTTTTACGGTATTTTCTACCGGAGGTGTACGTTGAATTACTTCCGGCTTCTTTATTGTTGTCTTCTCCGGTTTTGAATTTATCTTATCAAAACTCAAAATAAAACCAAAGGTTGATCCAATGCCGGGTTTGCTTTTCACAATAATGGTTCCTCCCTGAAGCTCGACTAATTGTTTTACGATGGCCAGGCCCAAACCTGATCCTCCGTATGTAGTGTCATTATCTTTTGCAACTTGTTCAAAACTGTTAAAAATCTTTCCCAATTTATCTTTCGATATTCCAATACCGGTATCAGTAATTGTAAATTCAACTGTCGCTTTTTGGTCATCCTCTTTCAACTTGCAAACTTTTATCGTTATTTTTCCTTCTTTTGTAAACTTGACGGCGTTATTCAGTAAATTTATAATAATTTGACGGAGACGCATCGGATCACCTACCAAAGTTGGAGGAATTGTCAGATCATATTCTTTGAATAATTCTATATTCTTCTCTTTTACTTTTGTTTCGAACATTTGCAGAATGCCGGAAATGGATTCAAATAAATTGAAAGGAGAATGATCGATACTCATTTTCCCTGCATCCACTTTGGCAAGATCCAGAATATCATTAATTAACACAATCAGTGCATCACCCGATATTTTAATCGCGTTTAAATATTGTTTTTGTGAATCATCTAATTTTGTCTTCAACACAACATTTGTAAATCCGACAATTGCATTCATCGGGGTCCGGATTTCGTGACTCATATTCGACAAAAATTGTTGTTTCGCTTTTACTGCATCTTCTGCAATGAGTGTAGCTTTTTCCGCTTTGCTCTGCTGAACTTCCGCGATACCGGTTGCCAACTCAGCAAAAACTTTTGCCTCGGTGAATTCTTTTTCAATTCTTTTTTGCTCGGTAATATCAGCAATAGCAAGAAGAATTAGTTGTTCACCCTGACTTTTCTGAATAATACGACTCGCATTCAGTTGCATTATTTTTTGACCGATGTCCTGAAAATAATGTGAGATTTCAAGACCTTGAAAATGAGAATTCTTTGGAATAATATCTTCGAGAAGTTCGCGCAGACTTGGTATATTCCATTGTTTATTTCCTAAATCATATAATAGTACTCCGACCGTTTCCGCTTCTTTTACCCGAAAGTTATCGTAGAAAGATTTATTTGCAGATTTAACGCGAAGATCTTTATCGAGAATAATCATCGGTTCATGAATAGTTGCAATAATGGCTTGTGCGTAATCTCTTGCTTCCGTCACCTGATCAACCAGACTAATAATTTCATGGTTCACCACGGTCAGCTCTTCATTTGTACTTTGAAGTTCTTCTTTATTGGTTTCCATTTCTTCGTTCAGACTCTGCAATTCTTCATTACCACTCAATAATTCTTCGTTAGCACTTTGCAGTTCTTCGTTGGTTGCTTCCTGATCTTCGGTAATGCTCCGCATATCTTCACGGGTTTGCGCGAGCTCTTCTTCCAATTGTTTTATTCGCAATTCCTGAGCACCTTTTTTTGTTTTTGATGTTGATTTATTTTTATGAATAATTGTACCTGTAGTTACTGACGGATGATCATGAAATAGAATTAAATAATGTGGCTCAATGGTATTTGGAAGAGGAATGGCTTCGATAGAAATATTGCGCAAACTGCCATTCACCTGCAAAGGAATATTTTCTTTAAGAACGGATGCTTTTTCTTTTTTTACCTTATGTAGAATATTTCGTAATTCAAAAGCCAGGCTATCTTTTGCCATCTTCAATAAATTGTGACTCGGTTTGCCGGGCGATTGTTCTAAATAGCTGCTTGTGGTGCCACGAAAATGTACGATATCCATCGCCTCATTTACGACCACACCCGCAGGTGTATATTTGCTGAGCATAATATCATCCGCCACTTTTTGAAAGTCAGTGCGAATGGTTTCGCTTTTACTGTCAGTATCCGTAAGGCTGAGATATTGTTCGCTTCTCTGGGTTGCCACGTGAATAAATTTACCGGGTACATCTTTTCGCGTAAATAATTTATCATTTTTAGCGGCAGAAGTAAAAAGGTCGGGAACACCATTCGTAGTTTCTGATTTACCGAGAAGTAAAAATCCTTTTGGATTTAATGAATAATGAAAAGTAGTGAGTGCCTTTTTTTGAAGATAGGGTTCCATATAAATCAACACATTGCGGCAACTGATAAAATCCATTTTACCAAATGGTAGATCTTTCAGGAAATTGTGGATTGCAAAAACACACATATCCCTTATTTGTTTTTTTACCTGATAACTACCATTCGTTTTTGCAAAAAAATCCTGGAGGAAATGGGGAGCGACAGATGCCACTTCATTTTTTGTATATATACCTGCGCGTGCTTTGGTAATGGCAGGTTCACTTATATCGGTTGCAAATATTTGTAATCTTTGATTTTCACCTAACAATTCTTTGAAGCAAATAGCTATTGAATAGGCCTCTTCGCCGGTGCTGCAGCCTGCTACCCATACCCGTATAGGTTCACCTGGTATTTTGTTTTTAATAATCTGGGGGAAAACTGTTTCGGACAAATTATCAAAACTTTTCTGATCTCTGAAAAAAGAAGTGACAGGAATTAAAAGATCCTGATAAAGTCCATCCTGTTCCGATTTATTTTCTCTTAAATATTTGAGATATGCTGTGGGTTCTTCATATTTCTTCAGCGCCATCCTCCGGAGTATTCGTCTTCTGATAGTAGTTTGTTTGTAATAAGTAAAATCTGTGCCTTTACGAATTCGTAGAAGCGATATAATTTGTTTATAAACCAGCTCATCTTCTAATGGCATCTCTTTCTCACCATCACGCCCCCCATTAATTATTTTAATTACCTCCAGCAATTTTTCCGGAATTTTTTCGGGAGGAAGAATAAAGTCAACTACTCCGGCTTGTGCAGCGCTATGTGGCATTCCATCATACGCTGCTGATGCTTCATCTTGTGCGAACGTGATACCTCCGTGATCTTTAATTGCTTTCAGTCCGAGCGTACCATCGGTAGCTGTTCCAGACAAAACCACACCGATTGCGTGCGATTGATGAACCTCAGCAAGCGACGTGAAGAAAAGGTCAATCGGGAGATTTCGTGAAGACTTATCTTTTAGTTGACGAGGTGTCAGAAGTAAAATTCCATCTGTTGCGACCATCATTTTGTTGCTCGGAAGCACGTAAATATGGTTCGGCTCAACCTTAATATCATCAGCAATTTCCAACACAGGGAGACTTGTCACTTTTTGCAGGAGCTCCGGCAACATGCTCTCGTGACTCGGGTCGAGGTGTTGTACAAGCACGTATGCCATGCCCGAATCTATAGTAATTGCTTTGAGAAGTCTCTTGAACGCATCCAAGCCGCCCGCCGAAGCCCCAATTCCTATGACAGGAAATTGATTGGTGGATTTTTGAAAATTTCCCGTAATTTCGGGTTTGACTTTAGACGCTTTCATTCTTTGAGCTATGATTCTCCTCAAAGATAGTGATTTTGGAGCAGACGGTGTTTATAAGTCTTGATAAATCGCTAAAAGCATGTCATTGAACAATTATTTTGTGATAATAAAGTTCACCCGAATTATATATTTTTAATAAATAAATTCCTTTTGGTTGATTTGAAAGATTTATTTCGGTTGAAATTTCCTTTTGAAGAACACATTCACCGGCTGTATTATAAATTTCAAAACGACAATTTTGAATTGAACTCGGATTATTTACTGAAATATGAAATATTCCTTCACCGGGATTTGGATAAATATTATATGGTGATAAATTCTTTTCAAGTGAATAAATGCTTGTTGGTGATGAAATATTTGTATTGTATAATTTTAATACGAATAATGAAGTAAGCGTGTTGAATGCAATCGGATTTCTATATCCTGTTGCGATAATATCTCCGTTTGACAATAAATCCAGGTCGGTGAAACAAGCCAATGAACCGATAGTGGAATGCATTCCATAGTCGAATTTCATGATGCCCGTTGAATGAAAGCCGGGATTTAAACTACCATTTGCATCGAGATATGCAATAAATGCCTTTTCGTGAAAATTCCCCGCTATTTTAGTAATTGTTTTACCGCTGATCAACATGTTATCACCGGCAGTAATAATTACTCTGCAGATAAAAGTAGTAGTATCCCCTGGAACGAGTAGTGTCCGATATCCCTGCGGCAAAATAGTGCTCGCACTTCCATCCGGATTTAATATCAGGATATAACCCATATTTGTTTCACCATAACCATCATTAAATCCGGTTAAATAAACAGGTTGAGAATCTCCGGTAATCACCAATTTATTATCTGAACGAATGGCGATGGAAGCAGGGTGCTCAACATTTGCCGTATTAAATATCACCCTTCCTCCCACACCGAAAGTATTATCTAAAACTCCATTGGAGTTGAGTTTTATAACGTAACTATCACTTGGATTAATGGTATCATTTTGGTTATATTTTATTAATAAAGCATAAGAATTTCCACTCATATCTATGATCAAATCGATGAGCACTGCGTACGCGGTATCAGAAAAAACACCGTTTGTACCGAAGGATGCATCCATAGTTCCATTGTTATTCATTCTTCCGACAAATGGTTTCCCGGCAATTCCTCTTCCACCAATAATATATTTATTATTTTGTGCCTGGACCACTCTTTCGGGACTCGCAAAAAGTCCGTTACTGCCAAAAACATCGGTGGTTAATATTTGACCGTTGGTACCAAAGGTGCTGTCTAAATCACCGTTGGTTTTTAATCGCATCATAATAAATTGAGGCGCACCACACACACTGTTTGTACAATATTCTGTTTCGCCGATCACAACAATTTTTCCATCTGACTGCACCTGCACATCTCTGTTTTTCGATTGAGTTCCGGCAAAAATTTCAGACACGCCATTCGTTCCGAAGGTACTGTCAGGCGTTCCATCCGCATTATATCTGAAAGTGTAATACCAAAGGTCCGTATTGTTATTAGGATCAGATAAATCCATCGCCACTACAATTTTTCCATCGGGTTGAATTGCTGTTCTATTTCCTCTGCCGGAATTTTGCACGTAATTACCTGTTGGACCGTAAGGTAAAAATCCATTGCTGCCGAAAGTGCTGTCAACGGTTTGTGACTGAATGCAGGATAGAATGGCTAAAAGGCAAAAGAGCGAAAGTGCAAATTTTTTCATGAGCGTTAATTCAGAGAGTAAAGATACGTAATTGTTAGGACGCTTCATCAAATCGAACTGTTTCCAAAATGGAAATGGTTGATTCCTTTACAAATTTGCCTGTTTCAATTTCCTGTCGAAGTACTGAATCCAATTCTTTTTCTGTTTTCTATCTCATTGGATTTTTCTTCCCGTTTTTCTTCCAGCTGCAGAAGATATTCTACGGCTTGATAAATTTCGTTCAATTTTTTATCGTGGTTCCCGGTTGTTTGTTGCATCTCTTTGATTTGGTCGAACAATTCTTTATAATTATATACGAACTCAGTCAGCGCCACGAATGCCCTCACGATTGCAATATTCATTTCAACCGCTTTCTCGCTGTGTAGAACGCTGGCAAGCATGGAAACACCATGAACATTGAAAGCGAATGGTAAATATCGTGAGCCACCCCAACTCAAACTTGAGGTGCCATTTTGGTACCTCAAGTTTGACTCACATTCTTCTTGTGTTAATTCAAACATAAAATCTTCCGGGAAACGCGTGATATTGCGCCGTACAGCACGTTTTAGTGCTTTCGTTTCAATCTCATAGAGCTCGGCAAGATCAAAATCAAGCATAACCCGTTGACCACGCAGTTCAAAAATCTTGTGTTTAATGATTTGTAATTTCACGTGTTATGAATTAATGTATGAAAATAAAAAATGAGAAAAAGGAAAAAATTACAATTGATGTTCAGATGCAGTTAGGTAATGTGCTCAGAAAATGTTTTTTATCGGAAGCGAAAATATGAGCGTTTCAGAACATAGTCAAGGACAAATTTGGATACTACAGACAAGTTATATCCGGACAACCCAAATAATAACTCAAAGACTTAAAAAATTTGAGGATCAGCAACCTGTTAGCAGATCACTGATCCTCAAACCGTTACTTAAAAGTCGGGGTGGCAGGATTCGAACCTGCCAGTAAAGGAAAAGTGGCTCACAGAGGTACGGGTGTGTGAGTTCAAAACAACTATTCCTTACCTTTGGCTTGGAAAGACGCAGCATTTGAGAGGTGAAAGACAAGCAATCATATCATTTGGATGATCAGACCGTTTCGGATTTACACACGATGAATCCATGGTGGAAAGGTAATGCGATGGAGCAATTACCGGAAACCAGAAGGCATCTCGTGGCGCAAATTGAGAAAAGGTTTGAATACAAACTTGCACCGATTACGGTCGTGAGGGGTTCAAGACAGATTGGCAAAACAACTGCATGTTTACATGTTATACAGGATCTGCTTGCATCAGGGGTAGAACCACAACGAATTTTGAAAATTCAATTTGATGATATTGAATCGTTAAGAATATCCAAAGAACCTATATTAAGTTTGGTGAGATGGTATGAAAATAATATTCTTAACGATACATTAAATAATAATGCGGCAAAAAATAAAACCTGTTATTTGTTTTTTGATGAAATTCAAAATCTTGAAGACTGGAGTACCGAGTTAAAGTTTCTTGTGGATAATAGTACTGTCCAAGCCGTAGTAACGGGCAGTTCGGCATTGCGTATTGAATTAGGAAGAGACAGTCTTGCAGGAAGAATAAATACGATTGAAGCCGGAACGCTCTCTTTAACGGAAATCGGGAAGATCAGAAAATTAACTACTCCTGAACCATTTTTACCCGATAATGGAATATCTAAATTAAAATCAAAAGAATTTTGGATTGATCTGAAAAAATATGGAGAACAAAATACAGACTTTGTAAATGTAGCATTTAAGGCATTCTCCGAAAGAGGTGCTTATCCAATCGCTCATATAAATACGAAAGCTCCGTGGGAATTAATTGCAGATCAATTAAATGAAACTGTTATTAAAAGAGTAATTCAACACGATTTAAGGTTGGGTGAAAAAGGAAGAAAAAGAGACGCTCAATTATTAGAAGAATTATTTCGTTTATGTTGTCGTTTTGCGGGACAAACACCAAGTATCGCAACTTTAACAAGAGAAATTCAACAAAAACTTTCTGCAAATATCGGTGAACAAAGGGTAAGAACTTATCTTAAGTTTTTGAGCGATACCTTATTGATTCGTTTAATTCAACCACTCGAAATAAGATTAAAAAAGAAGCGAAGCGATCAGAAAATATGTCTTGCAGATCATAGTTTAAGGGCAAGCTGGCTACAGGAATATATTTCACTCGAATCAACACCTGAAGAACATTCGCAGGACATCAGTACGATTGCCGGATTTCTTGCCGAAAGTGTTGCGGGTTCATTATTCAGCAGTATTAGCGGGTTAGATGTGGCGTATTTACCTGCACGAAATCAGGAGCCGGAAGTTGATTTTGTCTTAACTATAGGAGATCAGCGTATCCCGATTGAAATTAAATATCGAAATCAAATAACCGATGAACACACAAAAGGTTTAGCTTGGTTTATTGATAAAGAAATTAACCGAGCCCCA
>JAHEYM010000104.1 GCA_023251595.1 Bacteroidota bacterium | reverse complement strand
TAGTTGACAGATTTTATTTTTTGGCGTCTTCGTGCCTTCGTGGCTGATCAAAGAGATTTTTATACAAGCATAATTAAATTTATAGCGCTAAAAGTTTTCGTAGATCTCCAACGCTGGTAATCTTTGAATCGACTTCCTTTACCCCAAAGGTAAATGAAGAGCCGGAAGTAAAATCATGTTGTTTGAATTGCTCAGATGTATAGATAGACATTTTACCATTCTTACCACATACGATCATCGTGTTGTTCGAATTTTTTCCAAAAACAATTTTCGAAGGTGAATAATCATAACCCTGATTATTGTTGTAAGTTAACACACCGTTCATCTTTTTATCAACTATATATGTAGTTTCGGGCAAGAGAGGTGAATCTTTACTGTTTTTATATTGAGCACGCAGTATTATCGGATCTTCTACTCTTTGAATCTGATCGCAATTAAAGATACCCATTCCATCAAGGGTCAAACTTCTTATGAAATTACTTGCATTCGCGTTCGAAGCATTTACCTTTTGAATTTGATCCGCCAGCTTCATTCTGTTTATTCTCATCTGTTCTTCGGCATAAGCGGGCCATGATTCAGCAGAAATTAACTTTTCTTCATCATTCATCAACGAATTCAGTTCCTTTGTAAAATACTTCTCTCTTTCTTCTTTATTTCGGACATCACAATGATATTTAGCAAGAATTTCTTTTTTAAGTTTTTTGTTAAACCGATTTTCCTTTCTTGCAAATAACCGGTTGTATGATTTCATCGACGGTCTGGCGTCAACAATTTGTTTTTTACTAAAGGATTGATATCTTACGGGTTTAGCATCGAACCAAACGGTGCTGCTGTCATCTTTTAAATATATGGTATAATCTTTCTCACCTTTTTGTTCGATTCTGATATCATTAAAACTCACTCTTCCACCAAACGTTTCTTTAAATTCTGCCAACGGGATCGGATCAAGTACTAACCATTTATTTCCATTGAATGCGGTTAATTCCGGATGCGTCTTGTTAAACGATCTTATGCTGAACATAATCCCGCTGTTTTTTTTACTTTTTATTTTGTGAATTTCGCGGACACGCAAAAGATTATTTATTCTCACCGCAGTTCCACCTTCTACCTTTTCTACCGGGAATTGCTTTCTATATTCTTCAGGAAAAATTGCCAATGTTTTATCAAGAGTAAATGCCTGCGTATAAATAAAATGTTTGCTGTCGAACCTGTCTCTCAACGAACAGGTATCCTTCTCATCAATCTTACTCTGACCTGAAATATAATATTGAACGGCAGGAGAGAGATAAGCTGATGGAGAAATAAACACAGCCTGAGTTGCAAGGTTCGCCTGTCCGGTCGGTACCCATTTGTTTTGTCCGTCATTGAAAGCAAAAAAAGTGTAATCAGATTTATTATCAGTAGAAACAAAATGGACAGAAACTTTTTCACCTCGTTTAAGAAAAACTTCCTGCCCGTTTTGTGAAGCATTTATTTCAAACATTCCGGCGGATTTAAATAAGTTCATTTTACCATCTTGTACAAATGACATCGGAATTCCGCTCGCTATGAAATCGGCGGCATCACGGAATTCACGGTAATCAATATTTACTTCTCCCTTCACCGCATTCCCTTTTGCATCCACAAAAGCATTTGGTGGAATAGAAATTTGTGTGCCGCTTCGTGGGTATGTGATCGTACCGGGAATGGATGTATTTATTGTGAAAAATGTTTTCTCTACATTCACATTTTCGATGGGAGGTATAACAGAGATATATTTCCTTTCAAACCGATTATTTTCCGGTTTTTTGACTTCTGTTTTTTGCTTTGAAATAGTTGGTTTGGTTTTACTATATATATAGTTAATGTTTTGCGGTGAAGATTGATTCGTTGCAACATCATCATGTTTTATTTCCTTCTGTTGAATGATCATCGTATCGAATTTCGTCGTTGATGGATTCTGAAACTTCGATTCATCAGTAGCGATGGCTTCTTCGCCGGAGTATGGGTGCGTAATGCGTGATATGAGTATACCCAAAACGATTGCGATCAGGGGGAGAAAAACAATAAATGGGGTGGTTTTCTTTTTCATTGGGGATTGGATTTTATGGGGTGAATAATATTTCTTTGTGCCTTCGTAGCTAAATTTATTTTTTTGAATATGATGCAGATTAGATGCCCAGAATCTGCCTCAGGTCTGCGACACTTGTCATTTTAGAATCTATTTCATTTACTTCAAATGTAAAACTTGAGTTGTTACTAAAATTATTTTGTTTAAACTGCTCAGTATAGTATATAGCCAAACGACCTTCAGCATCGAAAACTATCATTGTATTTTTGGAGTTTTTTCCAAAAACAATTCGTTGTGTATTGTATTCAGACGATAGAAAATTCTGATAGGCTAAAACACCATTCATGCTTTTATCAATTATATATGTAACGGTCGGTGCAAGTAGTAATTCATTAGTATTTTTATAGCTTGCGCGAAGTATCACTGGATTTTGAACTCTTTGAACCTGATCACAATTAAAAATTCCCATTCCACTAAGCGATAATGTTCTTATAAAATTACTCTGGGTAGCTTCCGAGGCATTGAGTATTCGCAATTTTTCAGCTTTCCGCTCTTCGCGATGTGCAGCCCACTCATTCACTTTTTTCACCTGTTCCTGAACATAAGCAGGCCATTGCTGATCAGAAATTTGTTTTTCCTTCGTGGTCATTAATAGAAATGTTTGACTATGATGGTATTTCTCCCATGCACCCGGTATCCGAACATCATAACCATATTTATTTACAATTTGCCATTTTAATTTTCGTTTGAATCTGTTTTCCCTTAGAGACAACAAGAGGCTATAATCTCTCATTAAAGTATCTCCGTTCAACTTTTGTTTAACAATGCCCAACCAGTGTTTCATTGGTTTCGCATGAAGACTCACAATTCCATTATCACCCTTAAGATAAAAGATGAAATCATCTATATTTTTTTGTTCAATCCTCATATCACTGAACTTCTTCTCTCCAGCAAAAGTTTGTGTAAACTCTTCCATCGAAATCGGATCTATTAATATCCAGTCATCTCCATGAAAGACGCTAAGTTCAGGATGCAAATAACTGTACGATTTGAGACTGAATTTTATTTCTTTATTTTTCTGTTCCACGACATTGTTTATTCCAATCAGATTGTCAGCTCTTATATAGCCGGCGTCCCCGGCATAAATTGCGGGGAATTCCTTATCATACTGAATGTCCGACTTCCAATAAGGTCGTTCAGTTTTTTCACGGTTGTTGTAATAATATTTATTGTTGTCAAACCTGCAATCAAAGGAGCAGGTATCGTCCGCATTTATTGTCATCGGTTTCCTTAAATAATATTCAGCAGCATCTGAAAGACGTGGATAACCATCATAGTCATAGTACTCCCAATCCCAACTCGCCCGACTTTGAACCATTGGACGGCTGAGATTCGCTTGTCCGATTGGCACCCATTTGTTTTGTGAATCCTTAAATTCATAAAATGTATAGTCAGAAGTGTTATCTGTCGAAGCAAAATTTACCGAGACTTTAGCAGTTGGTTTCAGAAAAACTTCCTGTCCATTTTGTGAAGCATTAATTTCGAACATTCCTGCAGATTTGAAAAAATTCATATTATCGTTCGAACTGAATGACATTGGAATTCCGCTCGCGATAAAATCGGCTGCATCACGAAACTCGCGATAATCTATGCTGACATTGCCTTTTATCTCATTTCCTTTTGCATCCACAAAAGCATTTGCAGGAACCGAAATCTTGGTCCCACTTCTCGGATAAGAAATTACCGCAGGCTTTTCCGTACTAACTTTTGCATATATTTTCTGAACCTCCACATCTTTTATCGGCGGTTTTACAGAAACATATTTTCTTTGAAAAGGAATTGGATCGGTGCAGACAGTCCCTACATCACTGATTAAAACCTCTTCGTCGATAAATGAATCGCAAGGCTCATTTCCAAAGTCATTTGAAATTAATTCTTCGTCAGCAAATAAGTCCACTGTGGACTTCGTCGAAGATGGTCGTGAAACGACTATGCAGATTGCTGCAGACACGATAAGGAGCACTACAAGTAGCGGAATTGTTTTCTTTTTCATGTGTGTGGGTCATTAACATGATGAAGAAAACGTGAAGATTGTACGAAAAATTATGTGCGTTGTAATTACTTCCCACGAAGACGCAAGTGCCCCACCCCTAGCCCCTCCCCAAATAGGGAGGGGAAGAATGGAAAATACTAATATTTCATTTCAATTGTTCATTATTCATTGTTAATTGAAAAAGCATTCCCCGCATGATAAAAAGCTGAGCAAGAATATACGTAAGCATGATTACGAAGGAAGCATGATTAAATGGTTCCACAAATTTATTATATGCCAATAAACTATCAGAGGTCATAAAAAGAACGGCGCCCAAAAGTGTGATAGCAAAAGACATTTTCGAATTCCAGCGATAGCGAATCGCTGCTGAAATACCCATCGTTGAAATAACAATTGTATAAAGTAAAACCGGAATTTTAAGCACGCCCAAATGTTCAAACAAAAATATATAAAATATAGTTCCAAATGTAAGAAATGGAATTGCATCAAACATTACCCGTAGAGACGTTGCATGCAACGTCTCTACATTCTTTTCGTGGTGAAGAAATCCGATTATATATGAAATATGTGCCAACAGAAAAAGGACGAGTCCGAGAATAAAAACCGGTTCCCAAAATTTCACAAACATGAGTGACACATCACCACCGAGTGAGAGGAGCATTGCAGCACCCATCGCCATTCTGATTTTGTTTACTCTACCCGAACTTTTCAACCAATAAAAACAGAAGATGGAGATCATGATCAATGGTTTGAAAATAAACCGAATGGTATCGTTAGAGGTGAATTCTCCGAAGAGTTCTGCTGAACAAATAAGGAAAATTAAAGTGAAAAAAATATTCGATAGTTTGATTGGCATTGGAATTTTTTGGGACGCTGATGACGCTGATAGAGCTGATTAAATATGATTTAATTCCATCGAATTCGATGGATTTCTTTGCGACTCCGCGCCTTCGCAGCTTTTTTATTTTGGCTGCAAAGACACGAAGGCGCTAAGTTTTAGAGACCGAGAATTTTTCTAAGGTCTCCTACACTGGTTATTTTAGAGTCGACTTCTTTCATGTTAAAGGTAAAATGTTCATTATCTTTGAAATCATGTTCTTTGAATTGGTCGTATCAGAATAAGACTGTAAATATACATTGTTCTGTTCAATAAAATCGTTTTTTTACCGCAGAGGACGCAGAGGGAAGGCGCAGAGATCGCAGAGAAATGTCATTTCAAAATTCATTTTTCAACATTAATTTCACAAGTGATTTTAATTCAGGCAAATTATTATTGGCACTCTCCCAGACAATTCTGTACTCTATTGCCTTATATTGATGTACTATAAAATTCCTGAAAGCACGGACTTTATACCATGGATAATCGTATTTTTCAAGAATTTCTACATCAACGTGAATAATTGCCTCTCCAATCACCGCAAATTGAAATAAGGTTGCATTGATTACTGTTATATCTTTGAGAAACCCCTCTATAGGAAGATCTTTAATAAATCCTTCGATCATCTCAATTGTTTCGATGACATGTTCTAACCGTTCCTGACTTGTGATCCTGTCATTTCTCATAAATCAATTTTAAATCCGGTTTAATTCTTTCCATGATTTCTTTTTTAACGCCATCTTCCATCACCACATCAATTTTTTTGGGAATTATTAATTCCAATTCATGTTGTATTTCTGCAATATCGAACAACGAAAAAGTCGAATTTTGAGGAACACGAATCATCACATCAATATCACTTTTATAATCATCTTCCCCTCGGGCAAAAGACCCGAATATCCACACTTTGCTGATTTTTTTATTGGTTTTAAAATAGTTTTTAATTTTAAGAACGAAATTGGTTTTATCTAATTTTTTATACGTGAGATATTCAATTTGATCTTCGGCGGCTTTCAATGCTTTGAATGCAAGATCTTCTTCACCCACCTCCAAAATAATTTTCTCGCTGAAAAAAGCTACAAGCAATTCTTCTTCATCATAATTATAAATCTTTGCCAATTTCTTCACAATTTCTTTTGAAAGCGGTCTTTCACCGCGTTCCATTTTGCTCAGAATGGCAACATCGATATCAAGCAGACCGGCAACTTTACGCAGCGGTAATTTCTTCGATACCCTTATTTCCCGGAGTTTTTCTCCAATCGTCTTTGTTGACATAATTATTGTTGACAATATTTGTCAAAAATACAAGGTTAATTTCAGGTTTTCAACTAAAAGTTTTCAACACCCACCCCTAACCCCTCCGAGGAGGGGAATAGCCCTTCAATTATTCATCATTCATTATTAATTCTTCAACCGTTTTGGATTTGTTTAAGAATAGTACTACATTTGCACCCCTTTTAAACCGAATTGGGGTCGGAAAAAACAACGAAACAGTGGATACGCTTAGCTTTAAAACGATTTCAGCCAATCAGGCAACCGCAAACAAAGAGTGGGTCATTATCGACGCGCAGGATGTTGTCTTAGGTCGCCTTGCCTCGCATGTAGCACAGCTTATGAGAGGAAAACACAAAACTAATTTCACCCCGCATTGCGATTGTGGCGACAATGTCATCATCGTTAATTGCGCCGGTGTTCGCTTCACAGGCAAGAAACTGACACAGAAACAATATGTGTCACACACGGGTTATCCCGGTGGTCAACGTTTCGCGACTGCGGCTGTTAAAATGGCGAAAAATCCGGGTTGGGTTATACAGGAAGCCGTGAAAGGTATGCTTCCAAAGAACAAACTCAGTCACCAATTGATGGGCAACCTGCATGTTTATGCAGGCAACACTCATCCTCATACCGCACAAAAACCAAAAGAATATAAAATTTCATAAGCATTCAATCATTCATGGAGACCATTACTCACGCCATAGGCAGAAGAAAAACCGCAATTGCAAGGGTTTATATTACTCCCGGTAACGGCAAATTCACCATCAACGACAAAGATTACAAAGCGTATTTTCCAACAATCGCGCTTCAGGCAGCCGTAGAACAGCCCTTCGATCTTACCAATCTCAAAAACAACTATGATATTACCGCCAATGTAGACGGTGGTGGTATTACAGGTCAGGCGCAGGCGGTCCGTCTGGGTGTTGTTCGTGCTCTGGTGAAAGTGAATCCTGAAAACAAACCACCTCTTAAAAAGGAAGGTCTGACAACGAGAGATCCAAGAATGGTCGAAAGAAAAAAACCAGGTCAAAAGAAAGCAAGGAAACGGTTCCAGTTCAGTAAACGATAGGACCCCACCCAGCCTCCCCACCCCTCCCAACCTCCCCAAATGGGGAGGAGTTTCAAACATCAACTTATCAACTTATCAACAGCATCAACCAACAAAAAGAATGACTACATACGATCAACTGCTTGACGCAGGAGTACATTTCGGACACCTTAAGAGAAAGTGGAACCCCAGAATGGCTCCATATATTTTTATGGAGAAAAGCGGAATCCATATTATCGACCTACATAAAACTCAGGTTAAGATGGAAGAAGCTGCTCATGCGCTGAAACAAATTGCAAAGTCAGGCAAAAAAGTTCTTTATGTTTCTACAAAGAAGCAGGTAAAAGATATCGTTGCGAACGAAGCAAAACGTGTGAATATGCCTTATATCACTGAAAGGTGGCCTGGGGGAATGCTCACAAACTTTGCAACCATCCGTAAGTCTGTGAAAAAAATGACCAGTCTCGACAAAATGTTGACGGACGGTACTGCTGAAAATATTTCGAAACGCGAACGTCTTTTTATCTCCCGTCAGAAAGCAAAACTTGAAAAATTATTAGGAAGTATCACAGATCTCGGTCGTCAACCTGCCGCGTTGTTGATCGTCGATATCGTGAAAGAACATATTGCTGTTAAAGAAGCTCAAAAACTGAATATTCCAACATTTGCAATCGTAGATACGAACGCCGATCCTACACAAATTGATTTTCCGATCCCGGGAAATGACGATGCGACCAAATCTGTTGCATTAATTATGGGGGTTTTGACCAACGCAATTGAAGAAGGATTGGCAGAAAGAAGAACTGAAAAAGAAGCTGAGAAAGATACAGTACCTGCTGCGGAAAGAGAAGAACAGGAAGCAAGAGCAGCAGCCGGCATCTTTGAACCCTCAGACGAAGACGATGCTGCAGTCGTTGCAGGCGTAGTAAAAACAACGAAAGCATCGGGTAAAGCACTCCGTCCGCGTAAACCGGGTGCTCCCAAATTAAAGAAAGATTAATTGTAAGGACATCATAAATAATGTCCCTGCACGAAACAAAAATAACATGACAACAGCTCCAATTAGTGCTAGCGATGTAAACAAACTTCGCCAGATGACGGGTGCAGGCATGATGGACTGCAAAAAAGCATTGACAGAAAGTAATGGTGACTTTGAAGCCGCTATCGACTATCTCCGTAAAAAAGGACAAAAAGTCGCGGTGAACCGTGCCGATAAAGAAGCAAAAGAAGGCGTCGTTCTTGCTAAAACGAATGCTGATAAAACTTCCGTGGTCTTAGTTGCACTTAGTTGCGAAACCGACTTTGTGGCTAAAACTGCCGATTTCATTGCCTTTACTGATACTTTGGTGAATATCGCCATTGCAGAAAAGCCGGCAAATATTGATGCGCTGAAACAGGCATCGCTGGGAAACCTTACCGTGAGCGACAAACTGTTTGAACTGATTGGAAAAATCGGTGAAAAAATTGAGATCATCGCTTACGAAGTAATCAATGCACCCTCAGTTGTCGCATATATTCATCCAGGAAACAAATTAGTTTCGACTTTAGGTCTGAGTTTGACCGGTGCCGAAGCAGTTGGAAAAGATATCGCGATGCAGATTGCGGCAATGAATCCTGTTGCACTTGACAAAGATGATGTTGATCCGAAAATGCTCGAGAGAGAAATCGAGATCGGGAAAGAACAGGCCCGTGCTGAAGGTAAACCCGAAGATATGCTCGAAAAGATAGCGCTCGGAAAATTGAATAAATTCTACAAAGAAAATACACTTCTTAATCAGTCCTTTATTAAGGATGAAAAAATCACAATTGCCCAATTGCTTGAGCAAACACAAAAGGGTTTGAAGGTGACAGCTTTTAAAAGATTCAGAATCGGCGGTTAATGACCCTAAAATACAAACGTGTTCTTTTGAAGCTCAGTGGCGAAGCGCTAATGGGTGACAAACAGTTTGGAATTGATCATTCGCGGCTTACTCAATATGCAAACGACATCAAAAACGCTGTTGAAAACGGTGTTGAGATTGCTATTGTAATTGGTGGCGGAAATATTTATCGTGGGATGGAGGCAGAAGAAGGTGGAATGGACCGCGTTCAGGGTGATTATATGGGAATGCTCGCTACTGTGATCAACAGTATGGCTCTGCAGTCTGTACTGGAGAAACTCGAAGTGAAAACACGACTGCTTTCAGCAATAAAAATGGAACAAATTTGCGAACCGTTTATTCGTCGTCGCGCTGTTCGTCATCTCGAAAAAGGAAGAGTTGTGATTTTTGGTGCAGGAACCGGCAACCCTTATTTCACAACAGATACTGCCGCATCGCTTCGGGCTATTGAAATAGAAGCGGATGTGATTTTGAAAGGTACTAGGGTAGATGGAATTTATACAGCAGATCCCGAAAAAGATAAAACTGCAACCCGATACGAAACGATTTCTTTCGAAGAAGTGTATCAGAAAGGTCTTACAGTAATGGATCTTACTGCTTTCACCCTGTGCAAAGAAAATAAAGTGCCGATTATTGTTTTCGACATGAATAAATCCGGTAATCTTGCAGGTATTTTGCGTGGCGAATCGATAGGAACTCTGGTGAAGGTTTAGTACTATTCCGGGGAGGAAAATCCCGTTAAAATTTCCGTACCAATAATTTGCAAACTGCATGAAAATTAAATTTATGTTTTTTGCTTTTATTTTCTTGTCCCTGCGCACCTTTGTTTCAGCACAAGTAGAAAAATCTGTACGCATTAATTTTCTTCCAACGTTCGGTCAAACGACACTCCGCACCGGTGAATATTATAAACTCCGGACAGGTGACAGTATTCGGGTTGATGAATTAAAATTTTATATTTCCTCTATTGAGTTGTGGAAGAATGACAGCTTGGTGTTGCGGGAAGATAACAGTTTTCATCTGTGTGATATACAAGAGGAAAATACGCTTCACTTATCACTGAATGGGACTGCCAATCTGCAATTCAACAAAATAAAATTCAATATAGGAATTGACAGTCTCACAAATTGTGCGGGCGTGATGGGTGGTGATTTGGATCCTACGCATGGGATGTACTGGACCTG
>JAHEYM010000103.1 GCA_023251595.1 Bacteroidota bacterium | reverse complement strand
TCATTAATAGAATCAGTTTTTATCGTGTTCGCTTTATACGTTTTTTTAATCCCATTATTGAAAACATCAACAAATAATTCCATTCCATTTTCTACAACATGATTATTTGTAGCAATGTATCCGTCAGTGGTTAAGACGATTCCGCTACCGCTCCACATAGAAGTAATTTGAGCTCTTATATTTAATTGAAAATAAAAAAGCACGAGAACAACCAGATAATTATATTTCATATATTTCAAGGTTTTAAAAGTTTGCAGTATTAAACAATTTAAGCTGCTTACTATCGACATTTGTAATAGAATTGAACTCTACTAAACTAATATTAATTCCGAGGTGGCGAAATACTTCTTCACGGTTGACTATGTCTTTCCTCTTACGAATACTGACTTTCCATTTGGTCACCTCCTTGTCAATGTATTTAATGATTTCTTGAAAGTAAGGAATATCAACCTTGGAAAATGAATGACCTAAAACATAAATTTCACTCACACTTCTCAAACTTTTAAAAAATTCATTGTTCTCCTGAATTGTTTTGTTGGTCGATTTATATGTATCTTCAAAGTAGCTATCAAGAATTCTATTGCCTTCAGCTACTCTTACATCAGTGTCTTCGTTATTGTAGAGTTCTTCAAGTTTTTTTATTTTATTGGGGTCTCGACTGTGTCCCAAAATTAGAGTTGATTCTTTGTCAATTGCTTTGTTGTGAATGTAAAAGATGTTTTTTTGAGCTACTCCATAAAGTCTTTCGAGCGTGTCTGTGTAATTAAAAGAAATGAAAGCACTATCCTTTTTGAGTTCGATCTTTTTTTCAATTGCATCGCACGGTAATTTCAGTTGTAATATCCACTCTGTGAATAAATTCTTTAGATCAACTGTCATAGTGTCGATTCGCCGCTGAACCTCGTATTGATAATCATGATGGTATGCGTCACTCCAGTCATCGTCACTATAAGGAAAAAGAAAGTTTAAGCACTCATCTACGATTTGATCTGTATCAAGATAAGCTAAAGTCTCCTCAAAGTCACCCCATAGTGAATCTGAGGTAAATAATTTTTCAAGCTTTTCTAACAAATCTGTATCCTTGTCCTCCAAATATTTTTTGAAGTCAAGGTATCCTGATTTCTGTCCATGATGTTGGTCAAAACCGTTTCCGATAATGTAAAGTCGATTGTTCAGATTTTTCATGGTCTCTTTGTTTAAAGTTTCGGGAATCTTCAAGTCAAATTGAATTTATTTCTCAAATTATAAATAAGATCGTTAATTACATCGTCCTCATTACAATATAGGAATTCGCCATAGATTCCGTCCGCTGCCAATTCCAATCTAATCTGTCCTTTTGCTCCTTTGGGGATACAATATTTTTCTATGTTTGGAATAATGTCCGCCTGGTCTTCAAGCGGTTTCAGTGTGTTTTCCAGCGATTGAATCAAAAACTTACCATGCATTCTCGCCCTTCTTGTTTCTGCGGTTTCATTTTTATTGTTGTCTGTCCAAAAAAAGCTGGGATTTATTAACCATGTCTGGTCAATTCTGTAAGGGTCTGTCCGGTAGTATAATTCAGGTTTTGTGTCATGCATAACTATGGCTTCAGGGACAGAGAACACCCAAAATTGAGAATCATGATCATTGTATGTTGGATTGTTCTCAACAGCAAAGAACAATGCAACTTCCCAACTAAGTGTCCAATCGAGCATTCGAGTCGGAAGTCTATAGTGCTGTGCTTGACCTAACCATGCCCACTCATTCTGAAAATCCATTGATGGATCATGCAACATCACTTTTCCAAACTTACCTTTGGCAATCATTTCTGCTTTAAACGCGATCATGAGTTCTTCTTCAACTTTTGCCAATCTCTTACTGTCAATAAAAAAACGAGATAAACTTGATTTTAATTCGAATGAATCAGAAATTTGTCCTCTGTAAAAGAAATGCTTTAAGGATTCCAACCCCAAAATACCCGGGATTCTTTTCTCCTGAACTTTTGAGACTAATGCTCTTACTTCATCTAAGGTGTTAAGGTATTTGATGTGTTTCATGTTGTTGTCTTCACCTGCCATATCCCAGTCAACATTGCGTGTTAGGATTTGAAGGGATAAAGTTAGCTATTTGTTATCTTAATATTTCCCATTTACTTTTCACTCAAAACACTTTATACACCGTCCCCTTCTCCTTAAACCTATTCTTCGTAGTAGTTGCAATTCCATTCTCAACCCGCACGGCGATGTCGGCATCATGCACGATCTCATAAGAGCCACGCATCTTCCCGTCTTTGGTTGATTGGGAGATTGTGACCAAAGCGGAATTTTTGTAGCGATTCCGGAGTTGCTTCATCATTACGGCATCAATCCGCATGTTGTCGAGACTGTCGAGAAAGATAAAGTTAAACTGATCGGGCTTAACTTCCTTTAAAATATCATTGTATGTTCTGAGGTCTGCAACGAATAGAAAATCCGAGCTCGTTTTATTTGCAAACACCTTGTCCTTAAAGGTCTTTGAAAATCCCTCTTCGCTGCTCACATAGATTGCTGTTCCGAAGTTTTCGGCGAGATAGTTTGCAAACTGAATCGCAAAAGTCGATTTGCCCTCTCCCGCCATTCCATGTATCACGCATTGGAAGGTGACTACCGGAAGCCCGAAGAAATCTTTCCACTTCTCCTGAAAGTTTAAGGTTTTGTAATGAATATCTTTTAGTTGGCTACTCCTGATGATCTTTTCATTACCATTTAATTCGGGTTCTGTTCTTGCTTCAATCTTGGGCAGATCCACTTCAGTTTTAGTTTCAGCTTCTTGAGTATTTTCGCTCAGAAGAACAGCGAATTTCCTTTTCCCCATTACATATTTGGGGAGCTTGTTAAGTTCTTGAGACATCTTAATACTTTCATCGATCATTCCATTATGCCGATTCTGAAGCTCCAGAAGTTGCCCCCTGAGTTTCATTATTTTCTGCGCCTTTTGTTTTTCCCTCTCTTGCTTCGTCAGTTCGCTGACGATCCCTCCGGCTAAACGACCTGCGGTAATTCCGAGTAACAAGCCCCAAAACGAGCCTTTGGTTTTTTTAAGACCGATGATTGCACCTGTAGCCGCTGCTCCAGCTTTCCACCCAAAACCGTCCATTTGGAGAGTGGCACGAATTTCATTCTGCACTTGGAGAATTTGCCCTTGTATTTGCCCCTTTAACCTTACTAAACGTTTGAAAGCCGTTGCCTGATGCATAAATTCTGGATTTTCGACCTCGACCTCTCTTTCTTCAAAAACATATTTCTTCTTGATCGGAGTAGGTTTATCATCAATCACTCCACGAAGGGATTCCGTGATCGGTGCAGGCAGTAGCGGCTTTATAGCTTCCTTCGACTGTACCCAGTATTTCGCCCGGCAGGAAGTGGAACAGAATTTAGAATCCACCCGCTTGCTCACAGGTATCGGGTCTTTACAAAATTGACAGGTTTTGATCTCCATAAACGTATGTTTAGTTAGTCTGTATGAGGGTTTGACGGTTTACGCCTCACAAATAATCATTAAAAAACCGGAGCATTTCTGCTCCGGTCTCCGGTTGAAACAACTTATTCCTCTTCTTCCTCTTCGAGGTTCTCAACAAGATCGTTTAGAGCTTCTTCAAGCTCATCCACTTCGGAAGTTTCATCCCGCTCAAACTCAACCCGAATAATTACCTCATCATCTTCAGTCATTCCGGTAATTATTCCTTCGAGTTCTCTTTTTTCGATTTCCTTCACGAAATCTGTCATGACCGCTTCCGGCACATTAAATTCGACATTTCTCATTTTTATATATATTTTTAGTTTAAATAATGCAATTTATTTTTTTGTATTATTAATGCGCAATTTTATTTTTCACGGAGGTGGTCGGGTGCGAATGCGGGATTTCCGCATAAATTCAAGAACCTCGTTTTTCTGAAAAAGAACTTTTCTGCCGATTCGATAATACGGCATTCCCTGCTTCTTATAATTGTGAATGCTTACTTTCGAGCATCCGAGAAAATCGGCACATTGCGGAATATTCAGATGTTCAATTTGCGGCGGTGAATTATTATCCCGATCACTCACCGGAATAATCGACTGAACAATCTCCTTTACAAGCGAGATAAACTGATCAATCGTTAGAGTAAAAAGGGGGTTATTAGAGTTAGACATTTGCAGTATTTTTCTGCAAATATCACCCTCAAAAAAAGCAGTGAGGGACTAAATTAGCCCCTCATTCCGCCGCAACTTATTTGATTCCAATAATTTATTTATCCTGCTTTTATTGATTTAATGTCTTTTTGAATGAGTTTTACAACTTCACTACAGTCCATATCAATAAAATATTGTTCAATATAATTCAAATCAGCGATGAGAGCTTTATCCGAACCTTCTCTCTTTTGATCGGGATTTACCTCCATCGGTCTGCGAAGAAAATCATAAACATCTTTTTCATTTTTGCCTGTTAGAAATCGCACAAACTTTGAGTATGATTTAATATTGCCTTGAGTTATTTTATAACATAGATTGAGGTAGTGCATTGCGAGCGTTTGTCGCCTTGTAGTAAAATGTTTTTTGTCCTTTTCCTCTACCTTGTTATCAGTATCCGAATTTGAGCCATCTCCTCCGATGGCATCCTGATTTTCTGTTTCGCGTTTGCTCAGATATTTTTTCTTTTCGTCTTGCAGAAATTTCAAAAACTTATTTTGCGCTTTCCACTCGGCATATCGTTTTACCAGTGCTTCGTCAGTTAGTATGTGCGGATTATATTCGGGAATTTCAGTATCCGCTGTCGTGTCATTATTTTCGTTGGCTTCAATCTCAATGAATTCCGTATCTCTTTCCGTTTGAAACATCGTTATTTCTTCCGGAGATGCTTCTTCAAAACTTGAAGAATCAATAGTGGGTGGCACTTGGGTGCGGAAGAGTTTAATCGATGCACTCACCGAAGCCCCGATTGCTCTATGTTGCTCCATAAAATTTATAAAGCGTTTCCACCGCCCGTGAATAAGAAGCGGAGCTTTCGTTTTAAAATCATAATTTTTTAGGTATTCATTGATTGCATAGAGCTTGTCTTCTGATTTGGCAATGCGATTCTCGTAAATCTTCTTTACGAATCGCCCGTAATGTCGTTGCCGTTCACTTTCAAATAATCCCTCAAGCAGATGAATATTGTTGTTTTTCATTACCGTGAATTTTAGATTTTAACTCGCAAGGAAATTTGTATTTATTTTATCCAAACACTTTTTTCATTTCATCTGCTTTCAATGTATCGACAACTTTATAATACCTTTTTGCGGCTTCGAAACTCTTATTTCCGGTAATTGCCATCGCAGTTAAGAGACTGCCACCTTTAGCGAGGAAATTGGTCATGAAAGTTTTTTTACTCGTATGGAATGTAATCACATCATGCAGTGGACTCGATTTCTTAATTCGTTTTGTTCCTTGAAAGTGGATTTGTTCGACCTTGCGTTTTAATCCGGAAAAGATAGCAAGTTCTTTGAGGTAAGCGTTAGTTTTTTGTTCAGAAATTACCGGAAGAGAATTTGGGAATTTACCTTGATACCTTTCGATAATCTTTTTTGAGTAAGGATTCAAGGGAACAGAATTTTTCTCACCTGTTTTTAAAACTCGATATAGCATCTGATCGCCTTGAATGTTTTCCGACGAAAGTCGGGCAATGTCAGAATATCTCATGCCAGTGAAACACCCGAAACAGAAAACATCGCGCACCTGAGCTAAATTTTTATCCTTTAACTTGATATTATACAGGTGTATCAATTCATCATAATATAAAAATATAATTTCCGGTGCTTCAACTAATTTCCGAAAACTTTTCTTCCGAAAATCCAACTTGGTATTGTAACCATTTTCAGTAGCCCAATTCAGGAATGATTTTAAATCTTTGATAAGATTTCCAGTATAATTATTTTTATAGTCACAATTATTAAAGCAATAATCGAGGAACTTTGTATAAAAATCGAGATCAATATTATCGAACTCAAGTTTCGTGTTTGTTGCCTTGCTGAAATTAGATATATTGTTGAATGAAGTGCGAATTTGCGCTATCGTTCCCTTCGTTTTCGTGTGCGTGGAAGAATCGATGTATTCAGCAAGGCAAGCATCAAATGATTTTTTACCCCGACTGAAATCACCTTTCAGTTCTTCGCGGAAGTAATCGAGTGAAGGTTTGAGGTTGGAAAGTTTTGCTTTAAAGTATGCCTCCTGAACTTTAGTCCGTAGGCTATCCAACATTTGATTGATTTCGCTTGCTTCGGCACAATTCCTTTTCACTTTCTGCTTTTCCGCATCCCATTTCGAGGTATCAATCCGATAACCTGTGTAATGTTGTAACCTCAAACCGTTGAAGCTAAAAAAAAGCAAGATCGGAACATTTTCTTTGATCAGCTTGTTTGTGTCCTTATCTATCCGTTTCTCCAAATAAAACTTAACTTCTGCCATGTTTGTATGTTTTAGTTACATACAAAATTACATACAGTTTTCGGTTTATTCAAGTGTATTCCGATAAATTCTAATTAATCTCACATTGCTTTTAAGTGCCTGTATTTCAGCTTTATAGTTAAAGGAAGCAAAAAACTTTAACTCCCCTGAATCCTAACGGTCAATCCTGAAAGGATTACCTGAGATAGTTAAGCAGAGTTAAGAAGTTTTACTTCGATTAGGTATAAAGCTGAACTTTAGGCACCTATGCTCATTTCATGGTTAATTGGAGTTAATTGGGACTAGGTTGAATAAAGGGAAAAGTGTATGTAGAAGTGTATATAAATGGAACGCGGATGACGCTGATTTTTATGATGAAACATAATTAAAAATTTTGGTGTGAATTTTCACCAACACATTGTCAGTTAATTTTTAAGAGACCGCAAAATTAATTGAAGTTTACCATCCGAGATCAGTACGAAACAATTCGGGCATTACTCTTAAGCATAGGAAATGTTATTGAGAGAATACCGTCCGATATCATAACGGATGGCTTCTGTCGCAAGCTCCCTCGCCATGACGGTTGCTGCGGGTCATTGGGGGAAAAAAGTTGCGAGCAAAAATCACGACTGTGATTTTTGCTCGCAACTTTTTTCCCTACCTCGCATACGCTATAGATCGTCATCACGAATCCCGACGAAGGAGGGATGAAGTGATCCCTTATGAAAAAGTGGACGGCAGACTCTCAATAAATTTAAGCCATAATAGACCTGCATAAGAGGTAAATTGATGTGATAACCTTCCACACGAGTAAAAAAACTTTCATGACCAACTTCCTCGCAAAAGGTGGCAGTCAAACGTCTAATATCCGTAAACAGACGTATATTATGCAGTCGTAGCGCGGATTTGGCTTTCGGAGGGTGAGAAGAAAACAACCGGATAAATGAACTGTTTAGAGGAAGAATCGGGAACTTTGACGAAGAGAAAATTGAGAAAACTTCACTAAAAACTAAGAGCCGGTTTCATGACCAGCATAAAGTCTGGGAGAGGAGGAACCGGCGTAGTAATGCAAAATACAAAGTTATTTTTATGAACGTATTTCCCCAACCATCTTTTTGTTACTTTTGAGGTGCGTAAAAACTTTTATCGTCATTATTTTTCACCTTCCTTTTTTCAGTGCCCATTATTCAGAAATAAAAATTTACAATGGCAAAAAAGAAATTTTCTCCTTATGAATTGATGCAAATGGCAATCGCAGAGAGCCATCTATCAATTCCTGAACACACGCATAAAACCGACCCGAAAGTTGGTGCTATTATTACCACCAAGAATGGTGAAGTATTAGCTCAGGCGCATCGAGGTGAGTTGAGGATCGGTGAGCATTGTGAATACACTTTGATCGAAAGAAAATTGGTGAATGAAAATCTTAGAGGGTGCGTACTGTATGTTACACTCGAACCTTGCACCGATGAATCCAGAAATCAGAATAAAGCAGGTAACGAGATTAAGAAGAGAGGTTGTGCTACGCACATTGTAAAATCGCGACTGAGTAAAGTTTATATTGGGGTGGAAGATCCAAACCCAAAAATTGCGACTGAGGGAAAAAAGTTTCTTGAAAATAAGGGAATTGAAGTTGAAATGTTTCCATTGGATTTGCAAACAATCATTTGGAAAGACAATACGAAATTCATAAAGGAAAAAGAAAGAGAAGCTCTGGAGGCTAAGCGCGAAGCCTTAAAACCTATACAAACAATTCTTCAACAATCCGCACCGGGAGCAACCATCAAGAGCTTTTCGGATGTTGCAATTCAAAAATTAATTACCGAATCTCATGCCCCGTTTACATATCCATCAGAGGAATTTAATGAGTGGGCAATAGAGTTCGGTTTTATTGAGGAAGATTCTAAGACTCATCAGTTGAAACCCACTGGTCTTGGAATTATCTTGTTTGGAAAAAATCCTGAAAATCAGTTCCCACAGACCGTTTTCAAAGTTGAAATAAATTATGGATCAGGGAAGCCGGAAGTTCGTGACTTCAAAGGTGCTTTGGTAACTCAATTGTCTGCTGTAATTGATTTTATCAAAGACAAGGGATTGAAATTCACGATGGATAAATCATCGGGCAGAAGAAAAGAAGTTGCCGATTTCCCATTTGAGGTTTTGATCGAGGCGGTTGCAAATGCGGTCATTCACCGTGACTACACAATGGAAGGTGCGACCAATTATTTATATATTGATCCCGATAAAATAATTGTTCGGAGCCCCGGTACACCGGTTGCGCCTTTAACACTCGATGATTTAAAAAACCTCAGCGCACCTTCAATCAGTCGCAATCCAAAAATTATGTATATATTTAATCAAATGGAATTAGCGGAGCAGCGTGGCATCGGAATGAGGGACATGAAACAACTCCCTGACAAAGGATTCCTGTTGCCGGATTTTAAACTCAAATCCGGGCTTCTGGAAGTTACTTTTGGTAGAACGAAAGCATTTATGGCTAAGAAAGCGGGATTAAAGAATACGAACCTTTTGACTGAAATTGACAAGAAGACACTATTACACATACAGAAAACAGACAGCGTTTCTGTTAGTGAATATGCCGGGGCTTTTGATCTCAATATACGTACAGCAACAAGACAATTAACAAAGATGGTTCAAAAGAATCTTATCGCTAAACAAGGAATTGGTAAAGCCACAAGATACTTCGTTAGAAAATGAACCGTTGAAATTACAGGACAGCATTCAAGACATTGTGTCCTGTATTTAGTTAGTAAAATTAAATTAATCGCAATACAGGACACTATACAGGACATCGTGTCCTGTATAGTGCATTGAAATTCAAAAACCCCTGCAAGTCGATATGTTACCTGCATAAAATCTTATGTGACGGTCATGTGATTGACAGCCCGAACCCTATCGTAAACCATTGATATACAATACAATCTCATGTGATGGTCATGTGATGAATCAGTCAAAATGAGGCATTTCAGGAAATTTCACAAAGCGAAGGGTAATTGAAACCAGCATAACGGTTCAACCTATCACAGCTTCGGGTTTTATTCGCTTCTAGACAATCTTCAGCCAAGAAAGTCGATTCCCTCAAAACCGTATGTAATTTTGTATGTGCCTTCTGCAAAAACCGACATAAAGCATTGATATAAAAACAACTACAAAAACACAGTGGTATCCTAAAAGGATTACCTGACATAGTTTGGCGCAGCATAAAGCTATGCAGTATTGATTTTTGTCAGTTTTGAGTTTTTTTATCCTCAGCCTTTTTATCCTCTGCATCTTTCTTCTTTTTTGCCTCGTCAATTTCCTTTTGCTTTTTATTAAAATATCCTTTCAAAAGAAAATTGTGTTTTGCCGCCTCCATATTTTCATCTAATCCTTTTGAACTTTGCTTGAGATGCATGATCGTCTGATTAATATTTTCAGCAATTGTTGAATCCTGAATTAAACGTCCCAGCGTTCCATTTCCATTGTTTATTTTAATCATTATCTCTGCCAACTGCTGCGTAATAATTTCGGCATTGGCAGCAGAAACCTGAAGACTGGACATGATGGTACCGGTTTCAACCGGTTCCGAAGAAGGGAGTTCCTGCCCTTGTTTAACATGCGGAGAATCTGCACTTCCCTGTGAGATGATGAGTAATCTGTCACCGATCAATCCTTCAGAACCAATGGCAACCGCGCAGTCTGATTTAATAAATTTCTTAACCTCTTTCTTAATAAGCATATCAACCTTTACTGTCGAGTCATTAATGATAATAAGGTTATCGACAGTACCCACATTAATTCCTGAAAAGCGAATGTTATTTCCGACTTGCAAACCGCTCACATTAGAGAAGGTTGTACTGATCTTAAAGACCGGATTAAACAGGTTTTTTTGCTTCCCGATCAGGAAGACACCGATTATAAAAAGCGTTAATCCACCCGCTACAAACAGTCCTAATTT
>JAHEYM010000475.1:2204-2811 GCA_023251595.1 Bacteroidota bacterium | reverse complement strand
CAGGATGAACGAGCACGCTTACAGGAACAGTTGTGGTAGCTTCACAACCATTGCTATCCGTAACTGTGACATAATAATCGCCCGAAGTCATCGCATAAATATTTTGTGTAGTCTCACCACTGCTCCACGAATAAAATGCAGCAGGATCTGAGCTCAATAATACACTATCACCCTGACAAAAAGTTGTATTTCCTGTAACCGCAACTACCGGTGTCGGTAAAGGATTTACAACTACGATTGTGGTATCGGAGGTCGCTGTACATCCTGCAATATCTGTAATTGTAACGGAATAATTTCCACCGGCACCAACCATAATAGATTGCGTGGTTGAACCATCAGACCATAAATATGCTACAGCATTTGTAGAAGTCAATTGGGCTGAGTCACCCTGACACATATTTACCATTGTTCCCTGAGTTATCTGGGGTTGTGGAATATTACATGGACCGAGACGGGCAACTAGCAGATCCCAACCGCCAATATTATTCAATGTGTCATTATCCAAAATGAGAGATAAACTCGAAAATTCACCGACGACAAATAGATTTCCCATTGCATCTGTTGTAACTGAGCTTCCTTCATCATAATAATCTCCGGCCAAATCTTT
>JAHEYM010000475.1:0-2194 GCA_023251595.1 Bacteroidota bacterium | reverse complement strand
CAGATTGAATTACCGGATGAATCATATTTTGCAATGAATATATTTTCGTAGCCAATCCCATTAGAATTATATATTTGATGGGTATCAAAATAAATCGAATCACTGCTGAAATAACCTGCTATATATATATGACCTGAATTATCTGAAGTAATTGAATTCGACCCTTCATAATCATTTCCCCCTATACTCTTTGCCCACAGCGCTATCCCTGAGGTGTCAAATTTAGCGAGGAAAATATCCTCTGTTCCCGCGTTGTTTAAAGTAGAAACACCAAAGTTTATCGAGGGACTTGTATAACGTCCAGAGATATAACTATTACCCGCCATATCAGCGGCAACGGAGAGTGAAAACTCATCAGAACTACCACCTGCGCCGGTCGCCCATTGAATATTTCCGGCCGAATCTGATTTTGTAATAAACACATCAAAACCACCTGAATTATTTAAAGTTGTAGTTCCTAACATGATTGATGGACTGCTATAATAACCGGTTAAATAATTATTACCTGAAGCATCTGTATATACAGCGCCTGTTTTATCCACCCCCGAACCACCGGCAGAAATCGCCCAAACGACACTGCCAAAGGTATCGAACTTAACTATATATATATTACCAACCCCGGCATTATTCAGTATTGTTGTTCCGAAATCGACTGATACACTGCTGAAGTTGCCTGTCAGATAAACATTGCCGAGTGCATCCGTACCGACCGAAGTGCCCTCTTCATCACCAATATCACCGGCACTGACTGCCCACAGAACAGTTCCGTTAGGAGCATACTTCACCAGAAACATATCAGAAGTTCCAATTGCAGAATTATAAAGCGTGAAAGAATCAAAATTAATCGAATCGCTTACAAAACTTCCTGTAACAAAAATATTCCCAAAAGCATCGAGAGAAACGGAATTTGCTCTGTCCGCACCTGTTCCGCCTGCACCACTCGCCCAGATAACACTTCCTCCGGCATCGTACTTTGCGAGGAACATATCCTCACTTCCCGCATTCACCAGCGTAACCGCGCCGAGCGATAATCCGGCGCTGTTGTAGTACCCCGTGACGAACGTATTACCGGCTGCATCTGCTTTCACGCATTTCGCATATTCATCTCCCGTTCCACCCGCACTACTCGCCCAAATCCAGCCGGGAGCCTGCGCAGAACAGAGAACAGAGAGTAGTGAACAGAAAATGGTGATCAGGAGGGACGAAGATTTAACTTTCATGTTGCTTTGGTTTTGGGAATTTGTCGTTTGAAGGTTCAAATATACAGATTAATTTTCACTACTTTTGAAACCATGAAAAAACAACTCTTCATTTCGGGCATTATCTTGCTAATTATGGGCTCTCGCATCACTACATATGCCCAAACAACCATGTTCCAGAAAACGTACGGCGGAAACGGGATGGACCTCGCTCTTTCCATACATCAAACTGCTGATTCCGGCTATATTATGGGCGGTTATAGCTACAGTTATGGGTCAGGGGGACAAGAATATTATCTGATCAAAACTGATCGAAACGGAGATACATTATGGACAAAATCTTACGGTGGTCTCACGGATGATGCAGCACGTTCTGTTCAGCAAACCACCGACGGCGGGTATATGATTACAGGTACTTCCACGAGTTTCGGTGTCAGCGGTTATGATGTCTTTATGGTGAAAACAGATGCTTCGGGCAACATGATGTGGACCAAAACTTATGGTGGAACAGGAACCGACATCGGTTATGATTCAAAACAAACTCCCGATGGAGGATATATTATTACCGGAATGACTACATCTTTTTCATTAGGTGGAAATGATATATATATAATTAAAACAAATTCCTCAGGTGATACCGTCTGGACTAAATCGTATGGTGGTTTGAACGATGATTACGGGACAAGGGTGGTACCATCAGCGAATGGTTCCGGTTATGTGATTGCAGGTTATTCAAACAGTTTTGGTTCAGGTGGTGAAGATTATTTTTTGTTGAAAGTCGATTTAGGTGGAAATTTCTTATGGATCAGAACCTTTGGTGGTCCTTTGAATGATGAAGCGAATGATCTTGAACAAACGAGTGACGGGGGATATATTATTTGTGGTACATCATTCAGTTTTGGTGCCGGACAAGAGGATATATATTTGGTGAAGACAGATTCTGCCGGTGATGGAATATGGAGCAAGGCTTATGGCGGTACGATGGGCGATCTTGG
>JAHEYM010000474.1 GCA_023251595.1 Bacteroidota bacterium | reverse complement strand
GTGGCATATAAAAAACTTATTTGCTACAGGAGAATCATATTATTTCTGCAATTAAAATTTGCCAATAAGACTCGAAGACACTAAGTTTCACTAAGAAAAAGTAAATATCTGATTTCATTCTTTCACTTATTCTCTCCCCTCTGATATCCGATCCACAGATTCCCCATTAAAAGTAAATTCATTATTCTGAAATAAATTCCGTCAAAGAATTTAAGATTGGGAATTAATTTCAACGAGAAATTAAAAAGTCCGAGGAAAGGCAGACAAATTTTCAATATTCGAAGTTTTGATAGTTGAATCACTAATTTCACTTCATCATAACCAAGACCGACGGCGATTCGACGCGTTTCACCGACGTTACGATTCCGGGTCATCCATTTATCCAATTCCATTCGGTCGGCCTCGTTGTGATACACCATAGAGGAGGGAACGATAAATGCTTTGACACCCGATTTTTTCAGACGGTTTGCAAAATCATGATCTTCCGCACCGGAATGAGGAAATGCTTCGTCATATTTTCCGGCTTTTTCGAAAACGTCCTTATATATAGGTAAGTAATAACTTGCTACCAGATTTGTTTCAAATGTTTTTTCATCATTCCAACTCAGATTTCCTCGGTTCCAACCTTTGAGACTTGTATATCCGTTATGAATGAGATATCTACCGAACTGGGTTTTCTTCATTTTCGTTTCCAGATCAGGTGGATAAACCCAATTTAAATTATAACATCCGGTTTTATTTTGCTTGCATAGACCGAGCGTAACCAGAATATTTTCTTTATGGATGATGATGTCATTGTCCAAAAAAAGAATCAGATCGGATTTAGCATGAGCGGCTCCGAGATTACGTGCCGAGGCGACGCCTCCTTTGGTATTATTAAAAACACGAATTCTGTCATCGTTGACAGGGAGAATTATTTCTTGTCCCTTAGAATCGTTGATAATAATGATTTCTGCATCGATACCTTCGATCGCCTGCAATGCTGAAATAAGGGTTCGTTCGAAGACAACCTTGCGATCCTTGGTCGGAATAATTATTGAAATTATTGTTGTCATGCAGGAAAATAAAAATGATGCCCGCAAAGACGCAAAGACGCGAAGGAAGCTGAACTATTCATAACGATTATGATATTAATTCACGATTCAGGGGAGTGCCGAATGGAATATCTGACTTCGCTTTTTTTCCAATGATATCATCAAAATATTTCGGAGCCAATCCATCGCCGGGTCTGATAACTCTGATATTTTTTTTCGAAAATATTTCTCCTTTTTTTATATTTTTAACCACATATACCGACCGTTTAAATCGGATACTTTTTTTCTCTGCCGGAGAAATTTCATAACTTATTTTTCCAAGAGATAAAAATGCCTGTTCGGATTCCCTCACAAGTAATTTGAGTTCGTCAGGATTAATTGAGAATGCAGAATCGACGCCTCCGTCTTTACGATTGAGGGTGAAATGTTTTTCGATCACACAAGCACCTAGAGCCACAGCAGCAATAGAAGTTCCTATACCGGGAGTGTGGTCTGAGAGTCCGATGGGGCAATCGAAAATGTGCTGCATATCAGGGATTGTCTGTACGTTAGAAAGCGAAGGATCGGCCGGATAAGTACTTGTGCATTTTAAAAGAATGAGACTTTTGCATCCGGCTGTTTTCAGGACGTCAACAGATTCGAGCAGGTCTTCTTTTGAAATGAGTCCGGTCGACATGATAACCGGTTTTCCCGTTTTTGCGACTTTCTTTAGCAATCCATGAAAGTTATTTTCGAACGATGCAATTTTATACGCCGGAACATTCAATAATTCAAGAAAATCGACCCCGTCTTCACTGAAAACAGAGGTGAAACAAGCTATATTCTTTTTTATAGCATGTTCAAATAATGGTTTGTGCCATTCAGCCGGTGTCTGTGCTTCTTTATATAGATCGTATAAATTTCTCCCTTTCCAGAGTGAATTTTCGTCTGCGATATCGAACATTCCACCATGATGATTAATTGTTAAATCATCAGCCGTATAAGTTTGTAACTTTATAGCATCAGCACCTGCGTTGGCTGCGGCATCAATAATTTGAAATCCACGATCAAGAGAACCATTATGGTTTGCGGACATTTCGGCGATGATATATGGTTTTAAACCAATTCCTATTTTCCTTCCGGCTATAATTATTTCATTCGTCATGATGATCTTCAATCACAATTCGTTTTTAATATATTCTATGCAATGTATGAGTTCTTTTCCCACCCCACATTTTTTTTGATTTTCAACAAGATAAGAGTATTCTGCGTATTTTGATATTTTCATCTCTATTTCATCATCATTTTCAGTTGTGAAATTTCCCAGAGAAATTCCCAGATTTTTTTCAACCAAATAATCGTGAACACCTTGTTGATTGTCCATACTTATTCCGTGAAATAGAATGATGCCTACTTTACAGGCTTCGAGTGCTATTGTAGAGGAAGTACAAATCATCAGTTGGCTTTCCTGCATTAATCTGCAAACTTCACCTGCACTTGCATCTTCGAACAGTTTGAAATTACGAACTGAACCGCTATTTACCAAATCTCTTATTTCAGGAAGACCCTGCTGCATCGAACTGCAAAGTATGTTCACAATTTTTATCTGCTTCACTCTTTTGAGAATTCTCATCATTCTGATGGAATTTCCTGATAAATCGGAACCACCCATCGAAATTAATGCAACTCCCTGGTTCAAACTCATCTCTTGATGCTCGCTTACCTCACGGAATGGTTTTCGAAACATTGCATACTGAGGTCCGATAAAGAATTTGGTATAGGATTCTGCGGAGTATTCACTCGGAGTAAC
>JAHEYM010000473.1 GCA_023251595.1 Bacteroidota bacterium | reverse complement strand
GATTATTTTTGGAAGAAGAAATTTTCCAAGTGGTTGAGAAACTCTTGTATGTTTTTCTTGGGTGAAGTTTTCCCATATATATTGAGTTCCCAATCCACCCGGTTTATGGACAATACATAACTCAAAAGTGTTGTTATCGTTCGGCGGAGAAGCAATATAATAACTACGGTTCGTAATTTTTGTGTGAAGAGGAAGATCGAGCATGATGAATTGACCGGCTTCGAAACGAAACTTAATTTCATCAGAAACTTTGAAAAAAAATCTTTTTACTGAATCGGTTTCATCGATGACATTTGTGATTTCAGCGTCGAAAAATTTAGTATTCATTGTGCAAAAATAATGATTTACTTATGAACTTTTTCTGAAAAGCTGAATTCGGCATGTCCCAAAAATCGAAATTTGTCCTTGACATCCTAATTCGGTGAGAATACTTTTGTCTCATCAAATCTTTTCATCCTTTTTTATTAAATATTATATATTCTTTTCACTTAAAATCAAATTTCTATGAAAAATTCTTTTCTCCAAATCTTCTCTCTTGCCCTGCTCATGGGAATCAATCTTAACTGTAATGCACAATCCGATGATCTTATTAAAAAAGTCGGTGTCTCCTACGCTGAATTAAACAAGACACAGCAAGCTAAATATAATAGTTTGTCAAAGTACAGTGAACCCAATCAAATGTTTCTGGTAAAAACCGGATTATTAAACGATGCGCTGTACGATGGAACAGTAACCGTTAATCTTCCTTTTTTAAAGTTTAACAAACTCCGGTTTCAGGTGGGATTTGTTCAATATAAAGATAATAAAAATTATGAATGGTTCGGAAATCCAGGCGACTTATTAATAATTCCCGATACGATAAAAGGCACGCCAAATGAATTGTGTACGTCCGGCGGTTTAACGCTGACGTGCATCGATGGAAGAATATTTGGTGATCTTGTGGTGGAATCCGATAACTACCTTATAGTAGATTTATCGGGTGAAATTCAGGTGCTCTTTAAGAAAAAGATTTCTTCGAAAATGAAAGACTGCGGTCAACTTGAATTCAAAGGCGATCCGACACAATATAAAAGAGTTCCATCCGAATGTGTTGATCATAAATTGCGTTTATTAATTTTATATACAGCGGCGGCACAAAACTCTGCGCTCGACCCTGTTAGCGTGGCATCGACCGCACTAACGCAAATGCGGGGAATTTGGAATAACAGTCAGATAATAGATGCTTCTGCAATTACAATTGCAGCCGTACTCGGTTATAATATGATCGAATCTTCCGACTTGAGTTATGATCTTCATCAAGTATTCGTAACTGATCAAACTGTTCAGGCAATGAGAGATAATTATCATGCCGATTTAGTAGTTTTGTTGACCAACGGTGCTGATTATTCAGGAATTGGTGAAGCTGTTGATATCGGAGCTTCTTTTAATACTGCTTATGCAATTGTACAAATTGCTGAGGCTGTTTCGGAGAATTATGTTTTTGTACATGAAGTTGGTCACTTGCTTGGAGCACGACACGATCTCGATATGGATCCCAATCCGAGTACCGGCCATGGACATCACATTCGGGGCGCATTCAATTATTTTGGTTTTGATTATTTCCATTATAGAACGATTATGGCGTATGCAAAAAACAACGATGCTAATTATTTTTATTTTGGTGAACCTAGAATACCCTACTTCTCAAATCCCGACGTCAATTATTTGGGAAATTATCCAACCGGATCAACGAATGAAAACAATGCTGGAAAGATCAATGAAAATATTCAACGTGTTGAAGATTACTATACAGAATCATTACCCGATTTAAATGCTGATCTGATTCCGGATCCGCCTAACTTTTGTGGTGAAACCGTCACTGCCAAAGTGTATCCCCATTGTGGCACACCACCTTACAGCTACCAATGGTTTAAAAGCACGAACGGAATTCTGTTCACACCGATAAATGGAATTACAACGGATATCGTATCTGTTAACGTCATTCCCTCCCCCTTGTTGGGAAATATATTCATCCGATCGGTTGTGACGGATGCGAACTCATCCGTCATCACCAAAACAGAACATATATATATACCACGTTGCTGTCCTTCTTGTTTGGAGAGAAAAGGTTTTTCAAAAAACAACAATCCTGAATCAAATTCGAAAATTTCACTAACTCCTAATCCGACAAATACTTTATTGACATTTAGGATGAATCCTGATTCGGTTTCATCTGTCAGGTATGAAATATATAATTCTCTTGGAGAAATTGTTGCAACAAAAAGTTATGGTCTATTAACCAGAGGTGAATTTGTTGACTATATAGATACAAAGAATCTTTCTGAAGGAGTGTATTTCTTTAAATTATATTATTGTAATAAATCTGAAAAAATAACTTTTGTGGTGAAGCATTGAATGGTATAATTGCAAAAATTACTCCCCTTTGCCCCTCCGGCGGGGAGATCCCAATTCTTTTCTTTGTCAAGAAAAGAATCTGATTTAAGTGACTATGGTGAAGTTCAATCGAGATTAATAATTTTCCTCCCTATTCAAATCTTTTTGTAAAAAGATTTGAATCTAATTCTCACCCGCCGGCGGGGGCAGGGGGTGGACGATTTCATGAATCTCTGCAGAGAATGAAAAATATCAAAGCACGGAACAATTATTACAACAAAGATCTTCGTGAATTTGCACACGAATTAAGATATACAATGACCAAAGCCGAAGCTTGTTTGTGGAAGTATGTGCTTCGCGCAAAAATGATGGGTGGATTTTCTTTTACCCGACAACGACCGGTCTTAAATTACATCGCGGATTTTATGTGTAAGGAATTAAAATTTATTATCGAAGTGGATG
>JAHEYM010000102.1 GCA_023251595.1 Bacteroidota bacterium | reverse complement strand
CAGGAATAAGGGTCTGAATTCTAAAAATTTTCTGCACCAAACCGATCTGGAGAATGGTTGGTTTTGAGTATATTCTCTGATTTATTTTAGACGGAAGTTCATCAAAATATCCTTTCGGAACGCTGAAGGGAGTCTGCTGAGGAAGTTCATTGAGTTCCTTGTTCTCTATTTGTGTCATTATTCGGGTTGACAGATTCTCAAAATAACCATCCGGAACCAGGAAAGGAGTACTCATGGTCGGTAAGTCAACCGGTCTGTTTTTAACCAAAATTTGTATGTTCTCCGGTAGTTCATCAAAATAATTTGGTGGTACAGAGAAGGGATTCTCCCTGCTTATGCCGGCAAGAATTGGTGTTTTTGATGAATTTATATCGTCGTTTTCCATGTTGTTCAAGATAGGCTTCTAATACTTAGAGTGTTTTTTTGTGAAAATGTTTAATGCGTTTTAAGATATTTTTCAATTTTTTTTGAGGAAAGATGATAATGTGACCTCACAGCACCCTCCGTTATCTCCAAAACTTCCGCTATTTCTTCATCTTTCATGTGTTCAAAGAATTTCATATTGAAGACGAGCCCTTCTCTTTCATGCAATGTCAGTATAGCTTTCTGCAAAAGTAGTTGAATCTCATCTCCTCTGAAATAGGGGTCATCGACAAGTTGTTCGGCCAGTTGAGGATCAATTTCATCAAATCGGACATTTTGGTCTGCTTTTTTCTGCTTAAGAAAGAAAAGAGCCTCGTTCATGACAATACGGTACATCCATGTATAGAGCTTGGCATCTTGTCTGAATTGAGGTAGTGCTTTCCAGATATTAATAAAAGCCTCCTGTATGACGTCATTGGCATCATCGTGATTAAGCACAATTCGACGACATACATAGTACAACTTTCGTTGATATTTCTTAACAATAAGACTGAATGCAATATTCCCAGAATCCTCGTTCCGGAATTGTTCCAAAAGTTCTTTGTCACTAAAATTGATTTCTCCCATAACGGATTTTGCACTCTTATCCCTGAGAGCCTGGACCTACTTTGCTTTACGCCCAATGGCTCTTATAGCAGCTTCAGAGATTGCCTTGGCGGTAAGACCATATTTTTCTAATAGTTGCTCAGGGGTACCACTCTCTCCAAAGGTATCATTTACACCGACCATTTCCAAGGGGCATGGGTGTGTAGTGGAAATACATTGTGCGATACTGTCACCTAATCCTCCGTTGAGTTGGTGTTCTTCGGCTGAGACAGCGCAACCGGTCTTAGCAATACTATTTAGAATGGAAAAAGTGTCCAGTGGCTTAATCGTATGAATATTAATTATTTCCGCTGAAATTCCCAGATCAGCTAAAAGCTCGGAGGCTTCAATTGCTTTCCATACCATATGACCTGTACAAAAGATGGAAACATCAGTCCCTGAAATGAAGGTTATTGCCTTACCAATAACAAATTCTTGCTCGGGTGAGGTGAAATTAGGAACTGCAGGTCGCCCAAAACGAAGATAAACCGGTCCAATATGGTCGGCTATGGCAATAGTCGCAGCCTTCGTTTGGTTGAAATCGCAGGGGTTGATAACGGTCATTCCGGGTAACATTTTCATCATTCCGAGATCCTCAAGAATCTGATGCGTTGCACCATCTTCACCCAAAGTAAGACCGGCATGAGATGCACATATCTTTACATTTTTACCGGAATATGCAATGGATTGTCGAATTTGATCATACACTCGTCCTGTAGAGAAATTTGCAAAAGTTCCTGTGAATGGAATCATTCCCCCAATGGTCAATCCCGCTGCAATTCCCATCATGTTCGCCTCAGCAATTCCGCATTGAAAAAATCGTGAAGGGAATTCTTTCTGAAAAGCATCCATTTTTAGTGAACCGGTGAGATCTGCACAAAGCGCAACCACTTTCCGATTTTTTCGCCCCAATTCAAGCAAACCGGCACCAAAGCCCGAACGTGTATCTTTTTTTTCTGTATAGCTAATTTTTTTCTCCATAATCGGTTCAGAAATTATATTTTCCATATTGAATATATAGGATTAATTAAGTGCAATAATGATAGATCCACCGCTTACTACTACGAATCTTTTTTCTGTTGTATATAATGATTCCCGGGCATTTCTGGCACGATACACCGCTTTATAATTTCCAGGCATCATAATCAGTGTTTGCTTGGTAGCAGTGTTGTCAAGATTGTAAATTAATTTCAAAGAGTCTTTTTCCTCAGAATAAAGACTCCCGTATCCCGAACCCAGCGAATTAAATGTAACCAGACCCGGCTGAGGCACTTTCACAGTCGTGGTGTGACTTTGTGAAACTTCAGCATTATATATATTTATTCTTGGCAATGATAATACTTCGAGATCATATTTCCCAATAAGATATTTTTCAGTAGAATTAAAATCCTGGACATTTAATGTTTTTGTTTCTCCTGCTTTTCTAACTATACATTTGAGTGATGTATAATCACTTACGGCCTGGAAATTCATGGTTAAATACCCTTGTGGTGCGTCAATTCCAATTATTGTATGTTTTCCGGGCGTAAGTACTATGCTGTCCTTCTCAACAGGTGGAATTGTATGAACAACAATTTTATAGGTTGGAAGCGCATCAATGCGCAATGTATCCGGATTGCCTTTTGCATTCATCGTGTGAACAAAATTATATTTCTGTCTGTGCGAAACCCGATCGTAAAAAGTCATGTTCACATTCGTTTCAGTCGGGTTGCCAAATTTATCGAGCAGGTTCACTTGACAGCTCGTATTATTTAATACTTGCGAAATAACTATTTTCAGAATTGTTTTGAAGGTCTCCTCATTGGTTGCATCATAAAATTTCCCAACGCATTCGAACGATTTAATCAATGAATCATCAAGACCTAAACCGATGACGAAAGGCCGAATAATAATTCCTTTCGCCTGAAGTGCTGCAGAAACGGCACAAGGATCACCACCACATTCTTCGATACCATCTGTAATTAATATAACAATATTCCGCGCTTCCATATTCGGGAAATCGGCAGCACATGCCTCCATGGAAAGTGCAATCGGTGTTGTACCTCTCGCAGTAATATTTTTCAGGCGACCGGTAATAAGTTCTTCAACATGTTTTCCAAATGGAACCTCAAGCCGTGTATCGTCGCAATCGGGTGGGGGATAGAATTTCGTGTGACCAAAACAGCGAAGTGCCAATTCAATATTATCTATTTTTTTTAGACTATCGAGTAATTCAGTTAATAACCTCCGTGCGATGTCAATTTTTGGTGCAGTTTGCCATGTTGCATTCATACTTCCACTTGCATCAAATAGAAAAAGTATACGGGTTAGTTGTGGTGCTTTCTTTGGCGGTTCCTGCCCAAAACACGACAATGTCAGGAGAAAGAGAAACAGAGTGAAGAGAGAGCAATATAACATTCTCCTCCTTGGAGGGGTCAGGGGTGGGTAGGGCGGGTTAATAATCACCGATTGTTTCTTCAAGTTGAGAGAGTGCAGTAGCAAGTTGTTGATCATTTGGTGCTATTCCGTGCCATTTGTGTGTGTGCATCATAAAATCGACGCCATTTCCCATGATGGTTTTCATCAGTATAACGATGGGTTTACCTTTTCCTGTATGAGATTTCGCTTCTGCAACAATGTTTAGGATATCTTTAATATCGTTTCCATTCATGTTGAAAACCATCCAACCAAAAGCCTTCCATTTTGCCTCGAGATCTCCTTCAGGCAAAACCTGTTCAACAGGACCATCGATCTGTTGACCATTCACATCGACAGTAGAAATAAGATTATCGACTTTATTCGCGGCCGCATACATAGCCGCCTCCCAAATCTGACCTTCCTGCAATTCGCCATCACCATGAAGCGAAAAAACTAGATGCGGATCGTTATTCAACTTCTTTGTCAGCGCTGCCCCAATCGCTACGGACAAACCTTGTCCGAGCGAACCGGATGCCACCCTGATTCCTGGCAATCCCTCATGTGTTGCAGGATGCCCTTGCAGACGGGTATTCAGTTTTCGGAATGTAGCAAGTTCTGAGACTCCAAAGAATCCTCGTCGTGCGAGTACACTGTACCACACAGGAGAAATATGTCCGTTCGAGAGAAAGAAAAGATCTTCATCGATCCCGTTCATCTCGAATTCCGGAGCTTTGTTTTTCATGATCTCGAAATACATTGAAACGAAAAACTCCGTACATCCGAGCGAGCCACCCGGGTGGCCGGATTGTACGCCATGCACCATTCGGACGATATCGCGTCGTACCTGAGAAGAGATTTTTTTCAGTTCATCGATTGAGGCCATGAAAGTAGTTTTGGATTCAACAAAAATACTTTAAAAGGTTCGGGTGAAGCTTGTCCTCTCCTCACTAATGTCGGCAGGTTCTTAACAACTTTTGAACAAAATTCAATTACTGCCGGCTTTCTCCTTCGCAGCTTTAATAAATCTCGAAAACAACGGATGTGGATTCGCAACAGTGCTTTGATATTCAGGGTGAAACTGCACGCCGATAAAAAAGGGATGATCTTTTAATTCAACAATTTCAACCAACTCGGAATCGGGATTAATTCCGGTGGCAAGCATTCCGGCTTCTTCAAAACGTTTTAAATATTTATTATTAAATTCATAACGGTGACGATGACGTTCGTTTATATTTGATTTTCCGTATACGCTGAATGCCTTGGTACCTTTTGTGATTCTGCAGGGATAGAGTCCAAGACGCATTGTACCTCCCTTAATTGTAATCTTTTTTTGCTCTTCCATGAAATCAACAACCGGATCAGGTGTTGTCGCATTCATTTCGGTGGAGTGGGCTTCCTTCAACCCTAAAACATCGCGGGCAAATTCTATCACAGCACACTGCATTCCCAGACATATTCCCAAGAATGGAATTTTTTTCTCCCTTGCAATTCTTATTGTTTCAATCTTACCCTGAATACCGCGATCACCGAATCCGGGCGCTACAATAATACCGTCTAAATTATTGAGCATTGACCATGCATTTTCAGCATTTATTTTTTCGGAGTGAATCCAATCAACAACTACTTTGCATTCGTTTGCAACACCGGCATGAATTAAACTTTCTGCAATAGATTTATAGGCATCTTTTAATTCTATATATTTTCCGATTAATCCTATATGCACTTCTGAAGTCGGATTCTTCAATTTCCCAAGAAAATCTTTCCATTGTTCCATATCGGGTTCATGACGATTTGGAAGTCTGAGCTTCGCTAAAACAACTTTGTCGAGTTGTTCTTTCAACATCATTAATGGAACATCATATATAGTGCTTGCATCAATCGATTCAATTACTGCATTAACCTGAACATTGCAGAATAATGCAATTTTACGACGAATTTCCTGCGACAAATGTTTTTCTGTTCTGCAAACCAAAACGTCGGGCTGAATACCATATTCCAACAACGTTTTTACAGAGTGTTGTGTGGGTTTGGTTTTGAGTTCACCGGCAGCTGCCAGGTATGGGACAAGTGTGAGATGAATTACGATACAATTTGTACCCATTTCCCATTTCATTTGTCGAACAGCTTCAATATAAGGAAGCGATTCAATATCGCCGACAGTCCCGCCGATTTCGGTAATTACGATTTCGTAATCACCGGCTTCGCCCAATAATTTTACACGGCGTTTTATTTCATCCGTAATATGAGGAATAACCTGAACTGTTTTTCCTAAGTAATCGCCGGCACGTTCTTTATTTATAACGGTTTCATAAATTCTACCGGTTGTAATATTATTTGCCTGGGATGTCGGAACATTTAAAAAACGTTCGTAATGACCGAGATCAAGATCGGTTTCCGCGCCGTCTGCCGTAACATAACATTCACCGTGTTCATACGGATTAAGTGTTCCGGGATCGACATTAATATATGGATCCAGTTTTTGGATTGCTACTGAATAACCTCTTGCCTGTAGCAGGCGTGCGAGCGATGCAGAAATAATTCCTTTTCCGAGCGATGAGGTTACACCTCCGCTGACAAAAATGTATTTGGTGTTGAGTGACACAGAAAGAAGATTTAGAACGTCAGACTGATTCCCGCACTTGGTAGAAGCGGAAGTTGGTATTTTACCTGATTTGTAATTCTGTCGACATAGAAAATATTCTGCCTGTTGTATGCATTAATTACATTAACATTGGCTTCGAGGGCTGAATTTTTAGATATTTCCCATTTCTTTTTTATTGTTATGTCAAGTCGATGATAAGTCGGAAGACGTCCGGCATTTAAGTCGCCTAGAATAGTTCCAAGTTGTCCGTTTGCAGTAGTATAGTTTGTATTAACACCTTGACTGAAATTCAGGTGTTCGAAATCTCCCTGTGTTTGGGTGAAAGGAAATCCTGATCCGAAATTCCATCGTGCGTCAAATTCCCAATTTAATTTTTTTCCAAAAGTATATGAGAGAACAAGGTTTACATTATGCCTTCTGTCGAAGTGTGGCATATATGTTCTGATTCCATCATATCGGGTTACATATCCCAATGAATATACCGCCCATAAATAAACTCTTTTATAATCATATTTCAATAGAAAATCCAAACCATGTGCTTCACCATTTTCAATGATAAAATCTTTTTTTACATTGTCCGGTTTTGAGGCGTTGTCTGCATTATCATCATACACCTTGTCGCGATTCAAATTTGTGAGTTGAGGAAAATCTTTAATATATCCTTCAACATTAAGATCAAAATGATTTGGAAGATCTACTTCAAAACCTCCAATGCCATGTGTTGATTTCTGCAATTTTGATGTAACATCTTTTCCGTCGAATTTTTCAGGAACATTATCAGAACCGGATAAGAATCCATAAAATAAATTCACCACATCTCTGTCAGATGATGCACTCAAAAGATTTTGTGTATAAAATCCTCCTGAGAATTTTAATCTGAACTTTTCGGTCACATTAAATTTCATCCCCAGACGTGGCTCCGGTGAAAATTCACCCAACGAACCGTAATAGGCAAGACGAACACTTGGCTCCAGTAATAATTTGCCTATCACTTTTTTATATTTTACAAATCCGCCAAGTTCAGATGTGTTATCAGTTTGTGAAATTTCAAGATTAATTGAATTGAAGAAATCGAAATTTGTTCTGAACCCAAGAACTTCGAGACCATATTTAATTTCATCCTTATTAATGAAATAAGTGAAATTTAATCCCATGTTAAAGCCATTTATTTCACTACTGCGGGGATGAGCGTCTGTAGCCTCAAGTAACGAAATCGCATATTTGCTATATGCAAATGTTCCGTCGATCCGTACCTGGGAACTTCCCGGAATTAAAACGAAATTTGAACCAAATCCGTTCGAACTCCATTTGAGTGTTGAAACATCAGGATATTTTACATTATCGGTGAAATTAAATCCAAAGAAATTTAACTTACTTCCGTTTGCATTAGTCAACGATAATTTCCCGTACAAATCAGCGAAATTATATGGTAATCCCTGTCCCGTTGTATCTATATAGTTGTAGAGTACTTTTGAAGTTTGTTGGAGATAAGAGGTTTTCATGTTAATGAGAAAAGAGGAGCTCCCGCCTCCAAGACTATCAGGGCGTTTAATCGGTCCTTCGAAAATCAATTTAGAGGTGAAGGGACTTGAAGAAACTTTTCCGGCGAACCTCATCTTATTTCCTTCACGCGTGGTGATATCCATCACAGAAGAAATTCTGCCTCCGTATTCGGCATTAAATCCACCTGTCATCACATTAACTTTTCTGATTACGTCGGTATCGAATACTGAAAACAAACCAATGGAATGAAAAGGGTTGTAAATTACCATGCCATCAAGTAAGACCTTGTTTTGAATTGGTGTGCCACCACGAATATATAATTGTCCACCTTGATCGCCGGTAAAAATAACACCGGGCAATGTCTGAAGATATTGAGCTAATTCTGCTTCACCACCTACGGCCGGCACCATCTTTAATTCGCGTGGTGTTGCCGGGATAATTGAGATTTTTATTTCAGTTTTCGCTGCTTGTCTTTCAGCAGAGACGTTGAAAGTTGGCAAGCTCACAGATTTTTTGACAATTAAAAGCTTCTTATTGATGATCTCATTCTCTTTCACGGTAATGGGAAGCGTGAGTGAGTCATATCCAAGACATGTCACCATCATAACATAATCTCCCGCCGGGACAGAAGCTATTGTGTAGAAGCCTTCTGCGTCTGTCTGAGCACCATAGACAGTACCTTTGAGCACAACATTCGTGAAAAGAACAGGTTCCTGACTCCCTTTCTCAAACACGAAACCGCGTATTGTGGCGGTTTGGGCGAATAGCATGACGAGGGGAAAGAACAGGAAAGTCGCGAGGAGGGTTATTCGGAGAGTGATCTTCTTCATAGAGTCAGGTGAAGGCGCAAATATAGCAAAATTGTAGAGACGTTTCATGAAACGTCTCTACGTCTCATTTTTTCCAGAGGTCTTCGAGCAAAAAATGCATGAGATTAGAAAGCTTCTGTCCATCATTACTCTTTGCACTGAAAAAGATATTTCTTCGGGCATAATAAAGTTCTGTATTACCTTTTACCGTGAGGCAAAAACCACTTTTGCCATCGCCTGAACCCTCGGGGCACCTCAATTCGATTATGTCATTTCCGAATGTATCACGCGGTAGTAATTCAATAATAATATTTTTAGGGTCAATCTGATAAACGGTGATTTTATCGGATTGATTGGGTATATGTATCTGGAATATTTCGGTCAATAAAATAACACCATTTACATCAACGTCTATTTTATAAAGCCAACCTTTTGAGGGATGTTGCTGGAAATAAACATTGATGCTATCCACATCTTCTGTCCATTTCCTCTCTTGACATACTACGCGTTGAAAAGGATAAAAAAGTATAAAAACCGTAATCAAAAACAAGATACTTTCTGAGAGAGAGGGTGCGCGCATACCTTTCATTTTTTTATTTGATCGGTAAGTACTTTAAACGCCTGTGTTGGTTTCAATGAAGTTAACATCGAATCATTATACATTCTCGAATAATCAGTAAATCCTAATTTGATTGCTTCATTCAGCTCATCGATTGCCTTTTCAGAATTACCCTTTTTTGCTTCTACACAGCCCGAAAGATACGCATGTTCAGGGTTGGTTGGATCAATGAATTTGTAGAGTGTAATGAATTTCTCAGCCTCCTGCCAGTTACTGCTTTTCAGCGCATTGTTAACCTGCATATATGCCGATATACTCAGAGACCCTAAAACTCTTTCTACCGACTGTTTCTGTTCGGTAATTTGTAAAGTCTTTGCCTCAGTATTCATTTTCCTCATCTCATTTTCCCACCATTTTTCATCCTGTGAATTGAATGCCTGGCTGTATTTACTGCGCATCTGATCTTCCTGCTGTTCCAACCCCTGACGGTATTGAAGTTGGTTCTTATATGCTTGAGAATTCTCAATCTCTGAAACCTGCTTTTTATAAGAGGTCACATCCCGAAGTCCATCCATAAAAGCGATTAGTTTTTTCTCGCTGTACCAACCCTCGTAAATTGCACCGTTGAGTCGATTTTGATTTACTTCCTGAATGAGCTTATTTTGAATGTTATTGATGAAAGAATCGTTCGGAATAACTACTTTGTCTTTCATCGCTGTTAATGCGAGCCATTTCATTGCTTCCTCCATTGTTGCAACAGGACACCATTCGTGTTTCCCGTCAAAAAACTGGAGAAAATGACGAACCGTTGAGTTGTCTAGCTGTTTATCCAAGGCTTTCATCTCTCTCATGTTGAAGTCACCCGTTCCTGCGATTCCGAAGAAAGTGAAACGGGAACCCACTTTACCAGTCGGGTCTGGAATAGAGGCGGAACAGCCTATTACACCAGCGATTCCACCAACGCTGACTGCAGTGTTTCCCGCGACCCTGGAACCTCCTGAGAAGCCCGCGAGATATAAACCATTAGCATCAAATTTCACACGTTCTTTTACATCATTAATAAATGTCACGGCACCTTTGGAAGCTGCATCAATGGGCATTCCGTTCCGGGAGTGATTGGATCCGCATAAAATAAAACCATAAATATCGGCGATTGTTTTATACTTTGTCAATGGTAGAGATCCATCGCCATGGGGATCGAAAAAGCAGATTATCGCCAGACGAAGACTCGTATCATAATATGCAGGCACATACAATGCATATGTGATCGATGGATCAGCACTGCAAGGCACATTTGGTATAATCTCCCCCGGTGTAAGTTTTATTTCGATTTTTTTAACCTGCTGGGGAGGCGTATTTTGAGTAACGTTTTTTTTATCCGAAACTGAATTACATCGTACGAATAATAAAAATGAAAAACTCAGTACCAAGATGAGCGACCTGTTCACCCCTTTCATCAAAGCAATATTTTTCATTTCTAATATTTTTTAGCGCTCAAAAGTACAAGAACTGAAAGGGATTTCATAATTTATTAATTTGAAGTAGCTCGTTGTTAATTCATATCTTTGAACTTCAACATATTCACAAACACTCTTATGAAAAATGATTATGTAATTCG
>JAHEYM010000101.1:7121-10535 GCA_023251595.1 Bacteroidota bacterium | reverse complement strand
GTGTTGGCGGCGGTGGTGGCGGCGGATCGTTTGGGATATTTGTTTTTGGAAATGGTACAAATGGAAATATATTAGATTGTTCAAGCACATCAGATACTCCCGGTGCCGGAGGAATTGGTGGTAGTCCGGGTGGTGCAGGAGGAATTGGTGGTGCCGGTGGATTAGGTGGTGGACCAGGTTGTGACATTGGTACAGGTGGCCCCGGAGGTACCGGAGGAAATGGCGGAACCGGTGGTGCGGGTGGAAATGGCTCGACAGGAATCAGTCTTCCATATTATGAGGATGGTTCAGGCAGTCCGGTGAATCAGGCTAATATGAATTCTCAAGGTGAACCAATAATAATCGTTGATAATTTAGGATGTACATGGTCGGATATAATTTTTACCACAACGGCAGCAGGACAAATAGATTGGTTTTTTGATGCAGGTGCAATTCCGATGACAGCAAGTGGAAGCACGGCAACAATTCAATATTCAAATCAAGGAAGACATACGGTCACCGTTTCCGTAAATGGAATTCCATTTATTTTCACGGATTTTGTCGGAATATTTAAAGATGGTACTCCGTTAATTCCAAATATAATTTCAGCTAATTCACAAATTTGTCCGGGAGGTTCTGCAACATTTACGAGTTCTTTATCGGCACTTAATTATGATTGGACAATGGGTGGTGGATCGACGCCGAATACATACAGCGGTCCGGGATTTCAGACGGTGAATAATGCTATATTTCCAAATACAGGAACGTATTGGATCACTCTGCAAACGACTTCTGCATGTTGCGGAAAATCAAAAATTGATTCATTTCTAATTACTATTTTACCAATTCTTGCTCCTTCTGTAACCATCGTTCCATCGAATAATCCTATATGCGATGGCGATAATGTAACTTTTGGAGCAACGAATGTAAATGGTGGAAATACACCTATATATCAATGGCAAATTAATGGAGTGAATACAGGACCTAATTCAAATACATTTTCTTCTTCTTCTTTGGCAGATGGTGATATTGTGACTTGCATTATGACGAGTTCTTATCAATGTCCTTCACCAAATCCGGTCACATCGAACGCAATTACAATGAGTGTTCATCCGCGACCTGCACTGACTTGTACTGGCACCGGATTTTATTTGGGGGCAAATACTTCGCTCGATGTCGTGGTTATTCCTGCAACTGCTCCTCCATATAATTATAATTGGGATTTTGGAGATGGAGGTTTGGGCAATGGAAATTCAACCAATCACACATACGGAAGTACCGGAACATATACTGCAGTTGTCACAGTGACTGACGGATTTGGTTGTACTGCTACATGTACAGTTGTTGTCAATATTGTTATACCACCGATTGTAACTGCGATTTTCTCTACCAATGCAATTGCAGGTTGCGGATCTGTCACAGCAAGTTTCACAGATTTAAGTACCGGAAATCCGACGACCTGGAATTGGGATTTCGGAGATGGTGGAACAGATAATATTCAAAATCCCACACATACATATACGTCACCCGGTGTTTATACTGTGACATTAATTGCCGGAAACGGAATATATTCTGACACTGCAGTTCAGGTAAATGCCGTCACAGTGTACCCCGTTCCTGTAGCGGGTTTCTATACACAATATCCGTCATGGTGTAATCCGGCATGGATGCAGTTTTTCGATTCTTCTTCCGGTGCAACGAACTGGCATTGGGATTTTGGAGATGGTTCTGTTGGTGCTCATCAGAACGATGGTCATCTATATACCGTTCCCGGTACATATACAGTTACATTAATTGTCGGGAATGATTACGGATGTTTTGATACGTTGGTGATGCCAAATTATATTACCATATTTCCTTCACCCATCGCAGATTTTAAATCGAACGATACGATTGTTTGTCCGATGCAACCTGTTCATTTCAGTGATCTCTCAACAGGTGCCACAATCTGGAGTTGGGATTTCGGCACGGGTGTGGGATTTGTCAATCATGCACAAAATCCGACATATTATTATTCACAACCTGGTACATATACAATTACACAAATGGTTGAAAACGCAGGAGGGTGCAAGGATTCCAAAACCATCACTCAAATGATCACTGTGATGGCAAATCCTGTGGCGTATTTTATTCCCGATCACGATTCACTTGTGTTGCCGGATGCAACCGTGACATTTAATAACATGTCTCAGAACGACACGGGCTCCGTTTGGGATTTCGGAAACGGAACAGGATCTATTCTTGATAGTCCGACGATTACATATACAGATTCAGGAATATATGTGGTGACATTAACTGTGATGAACAGTTCGGGTTGCGACTCCACATATTCTCACGAAATACATGTATACATACCACAAACTCTTTTTATTCCGAATAGCTTTACGCCTGATGATGATGGTTTGGACGATATCTTTCTCGCAAAGGGAATGGGAATCACAAGTTTTTACATGAAGATTTTGGATCGATGGGGAGAAAATATTTTTGAATCGCACGATTTACTAGTTGGATGGGATGGAACTTACAAAGGGAAAATTGCTCAGGTTGGTGTTTTTGCATATACGATTGAAGTCGTTTGGTACACGGGGCGAACGTTTGTCAAGAGTGGGTCGGTGACACTGATCAGACATTGAGTTGGTAGTATAGACGTTGCATGCAACGACTTGGTTGAAGAGTTGACCCTCCTTCGCTTCGCTATGGCGGGTAATATGAGTTGCTTTTCCTGCGAAACAAAGTGAATCTCTCATTATAAACAACAAAATAATCTGTTTTAATCCGTCAAATCCGTGTCATCCGTGTTCCATTTATTTGCCATTTGCTATTTAGTAATTCTGTATGTTTGTAGTCATATTCAACTTCAAATAATTCAAAAAAGACATCCTATGAAGCACAAGAAACAAACCATCGCCAAACGAAACATTTCCTGGTATGGCTGGAGACCTGATCTTCCCGATTATCGTGATTTAACTTTTAAAGCGGCGAAAAAAACGCTCGCAAAACTTCCAAAATCTGTTGACCTGAGAAATGCATGTCCTCCGGTTTATGATCAGGGACAATTGGGAAGTTGTACAGGGAATGCGATCGCCGGCGCTGTTGAATTCGGATTGAGAAAACAGGATCTTAAATATGATTTCATGCCTTCACGACTTTTTATATATTATAATGAAAGGGTAATTGAAGGAACAGTGAATATCGATAATGGTGCGGAAATCCGCAATGGAATTAAAGTTGTGAATAAACAGGGAGTTTGTTCCGAGAAAATATTAAAATACAATGATGGGAAAACTGTTTTCAAAAAGAAACCTTCACCAACATGTTACAACGAAGCGTTGAAACATCAAGTGCTGAGCTATCATCGTGTTGATCGGGATTTGAATCAGATGAAAGGTTGTCTTGCCGAAGGATTTCCATTTGTTTTTGGATTCACTGTTTACG
>JAHEYM010000101.1:0-7111 GCA_023251595.1 Bacteroidota bacterium | reverse complement strand
GTCATGCAGTGCTTTGTGTTGGATATGATGATGCAAAAAAACGATTTATCGTCAGAAATAGTTGGGCAGCAGATTGGGGCCAGAAAGGATATTTCACCATGCCTTATGATTATCTTATACATCCGAATCTTGCAGATGATTTCTGGACGATTCGCCTCGTGGAATTAAATCCCTAATCATTCTAAATATTCAACTTATTTCCATTCGGCCGGGAAAAGATAGCGCTCGGATTACGCAGATCAATGATTAGTAAATCTGACAATGTGACTACTATTCGCCAAATATTAAAATTAAGGAATCTATATTATTTCACAGACAAATAAAATCTGCGAAAATCTGCTTTATCTGCGCGCAAAAAAAATATCCGCGCAGATAAAGCAGATCAATAATTAATAAATCCAACAGTGTGCCACTTATTTGTCAAATATTTAAAGTAATGAATCCGCAATATTTTAAGGAAAAATAAATTCCGCGAAAATCTGCGTAATCTCCACGAAAAACAAAGAGTCTGAATTCTTTCAAACAAAGATTGAAAATAATGAACAAATCTCTAACAATAGGAACACCATTAACTTCTTCCGCAACAAAAGTAATGATGTTGGGTTCGGGTGAACTTCGAAAAGAAAAACCCGATTATATTGTTCCTGAAGTTGAAGCCATCGCAACCGACACATTAGTTGAACTGGAAAAAGCGGGATATAATATTATTCCCTCTGCCCGCGCAACAAAACTGACGATGAACAGAGAAGGGATCAGAACACTCGCGGTTGTCGAATTAAAATTAAACACTTCACCCTATAAATTCGCCGGAACGAAAGACGAATTTATTTCCGCGATAAATGAAATTGGATTTCCTTGTATCATAAAACCGATAATGAGTTCATCAGGAAAAGGTCAGAGTATGGTGAAGGGTGAATCCGGAATAGATGCTGCTTGGAAATACGCGCAGGAAGGCGGACGCAGTGGTGGTGGCAGGGTGATCATCGAAGGATTTATTGATTTCGATTATGAAATTACTTTATTAACTATCCGACATAAAGACGGGGTTTCATTTTGTGCACCGATCGGTCACCGGCAGGAGCACGGCGATTATCAGGAATCCTGGCAACCACATCCGATGAGTGATCTTGCATTAAATAAAGCAAAAGAAATTGCAGAAAAAGTTGTGAATGCTTTAGGTGGAAGAGGAATTTTCGGGGTTGAATTTTTTGTAAAAGGAGATACGGTTTGGTTTTCAGAACTTTCTCCACGACCACATGACACCGGAATGGTGACAATGATTTCTCAGGATTTATCTGAATTTGCATTACATGTAAGAGCGATTCTCGGACTCCCGATTCCAAATATTATTCAACATGGTCCTTCGGCATCGAGTGTAATTTTGGTGAAAGGTGTCTCCAAAAATATTTCATTCTCGGGACTCGAAGATGCCCTGTCAACGTCCGACACACAACTTCGATTATTTGGAAAACCCGAAGTAAACGGTGAAAGAAGAATGGGCGTTTGTTTGGCGAAAGGAAATACGATTGAGGAGGCAAGGGAGAAAGCGAATTGGTCGGCATCTCAAATAAGGTATGTGCTGTAACAAAATTAACCACAGAGTTGCACGGAGTTCGGCACAGAGTTTCACAGAGTACAATCTGGCAATTTTCCAAAAACAACTGAGTGTAACTCTGTGAAATAAACTCAGTGTAACTCTGTGGTTCAAATCCCGACCGAGTGAATCGGCAATAGACTCGGATAAAAAATTCCTACCAACCCGATGGTGCCTATTTATTGATGATTATTTTTTTTGTCGAAACCCCTTTTTCAGAACTCATCTGCAAAAAATAAATTCCATTCGGTTTTTCAGAAATATCGATTTCTTTTTTGGGAGAAGCTATATTTTCTTCACTATAAATTTTTTCACTCAAAATATTATATATTTTAATTGAATAGGGAATTGCATAAGAAGATTCAATTGTGAAATTCCCGGTGGTAGGGTTAGGATAAAGAGAAATTTCTTTATTGTTGAATAAATTTTCTATACCGGTTGTTCAATTGGTTTTCGCCACAAACATATCATAATTGCCTGCAGTTATTATGGTAGCGGAGTCAAAAGTAACAGAGCCTTGGAACTCACCGGCAATTATTATATTCGCAGAAACATCTGTGCAAATAGAAACGGCGTGACCGGAACCGCTCCCTCCGACCAATTTCACCCATAGCACAGTCCCCGCCGTATCGTATTTGACAATGCAATTTCCTGCGTTAAGAAAAGTAGTTGAATCAAACGTAATTGTTGGACCATCAAAGGAGCCTATAGCTATAAGATTCCCTGAAGCATCATGAGTAACAAAATTTGCAAAATAAGAATTCGTTCCTCCAGCTGAGTAAGCCCAAAGAACAGTACCGGTAGCAGAATATTTAGCAATAAAAAAATCCTGCGACATAGAGAACGTATTCATCAAAGTAATGCTTCCCAAGGTCAAAGTTGAACTCATAAAGTTGCCGACAACCGCGAAATTCCCAATTGCATTTGTCGTAACAGAGATCGCATAATCGTGACTAGTCCCACCGAAAGATTGAGCCCAAACTACATTTCCTGCCTGATCGTACTTTAGAATAGATATTTCATAAGAATTTGAATCGTGATTAGTCAGAATGTTAGATCCGAGGCTAATTGTTTGACTTCTAAACCAACCTACCATATATAAATTCCCTAAGGAATCAGTTATGACAGAATTAGCAGTTTCATTGCCACTACCTCCAACCGACTTTGCCCATTCCCAGCTTGGTGCTTGCGCGTACCCGTCAATCAACAAAAAAATTAAAAAGAAAAAAAGAAGAGACGAAAATTGCAGAGAAAATGTTCTTTTTCATGGGATTGAATTTCATATTTGATGAATTAAAAACCTGCAAAGCGTAACAGTTTGTAAATACAGTGAATTCCTTTGAGGACCGCAATATTGAATGGGCTCGCATCTTATCATCTTTCCATCGATGGATTAGGGTGAATGTGAGCCTTGAGGGAAATTATCTATCTATATTTCAAATTTGCCCTGTTATCAATGAGAGCCACAATAAAAACCGCCGATTTACGAACTTCGTAAATAGCTGAAACATTTTTGTGAATTAATCCAATTCTGTAATTCTTTCTCTTCCATACTTTTGCCAAACGGTCTTGCTGGAAACGGTTTTGCCCAGCTTTATATCTTTAATTCCTCTGTTAATCTCATTGAGCTGATCCTCGGTGAGACTATCCCACCAATCACTTTTCTGTTGGAGGATAGATAAACGAAACCGATCTTTCTCCATGAAAACATGAATTTTGATAATCGGGGAAGCCTTCCGTTCCACATCTGACGAGGTGCTAATTTTTCCTAAACCGCATTCTTTCTACCCCTATTCACCTCCTCCGGAGATGGTTGATTAAAATATTAAAAATATTTTTTTTTGTGATGCTACAATTTAAATAATTGATTTGCTTTGCAAAGGAATTTCAAATGGGTATTTTTGACGAAATCTCCACTTGAAATTTAAACTGAAACAAGCGCCACCTCATGGGATTATTTGATTTTCTAACCCAGGAAATTGCCATCGATCTCGGGACTGCCAACACCCTGATCATCCACAACGACAAGGTTGTTGTCGATGAACCCTCTATCGTTGCAGTAGATCGACAGACCGGAAAAGTTATTGCAGTCGGGAAAGTTGCAATGCAGATGCACGGAAAAGTGCACGAAAATATAAAGACGATTCGTCCGCTGAAAGATGGTGTGATCGCCGACTTCGCCGCCGCCGAACACATGATCCGCGAGATGATCAAGATGATAAATCCGGGTCGTCATCTCTTTAATCCATCGCTGAAGATGGTGATTTGTATTCCTTCCGGAATTACAGAAGTTGAAAAACGTGCCGTTCGCGACTCGGCTGAACATGCAGGTGCAAAAGAAGTTTATCTCATCCACGAACCGATGGCCGCCGCAATCGGAATCGGTATCGATGTCGAAGAGCCAATGGGAAATATGGTGATCGATATCGGTGGTGGCACAAGCGAAATCGCTGTCATCGCGCTTGGAGGAATTGTTTGTGATCAGTCGATACGTACAGCCGGCGATGGTTTCACTAATGACATCTGGGATTACATGCGTCGTCAACATAACATTTTGCTTGGTGAGCGCTCGGCCGAAAGAATTAAAATTGAAGTAGGCGCAGCATTGCCTGAACTCGATAACCCTCCGCCCGATTTCGCAATTCACGGTCGGGATATGATGACAGGTATTCCCAAAGAAATCACTGTTAATTACACGGAAATTGCACATGCACTTGATAAATCAATTTCAAAAATCGAGGAAGCAATTATGAAAGCGCTTGAGATGACTCCTCCTGAACTTTCTGCAGATATATATCAAACCGGAATTTATCTCACAGGCGGTGGTGCACTTCTGCGCGGATTGGATAAACGCATTTCATTGAAAACTAAACTGCCGGTTCATGTTGCGGAAGATCCGCTGAGAGCGGTTGTTCGTGGAACAGGAATCGCATTGAAAAATATTCAGCGATTCAAGTTTCTTATGCCTTAATGACATCTTCTTAACGTATTGATCGATGAGGAACCTTTTCCAGCTTCTCTGGCGATACCATTTTTTAATCTTATTCCTTCTTCTGGAATTGGGCAGTTTTGTTTTGGTGGTGAGAAATAACAATTTCCAACAAACTACTTTCGTCAACTCTGCCAATGTCGTGACAGGAACTTTTTATAATTGGTTGAGCAGCGCGAAAACATATATACATCTCAAAAAAACAAATGCGAATCTGGCAGCCGAAAATGCACATCTCCTTTCTCTTCTACCTGACACAACCAATATTCACCTAGCGCCAACCACGATTAAAAACGACACCTATCATCAACAATACGAATATATTTCTGCTCATGTAATTAATAATTCAATTAATCGGAGAAATAATTATCTCACATTAAACGTCGGAACTGTGGATGGTGTCAGACCGGAGATGGGTGTAATTTGCGGTAATGGTGTGGTCGGCAAAGTAAAAAATGTTTCTGAACATTTTTGCACTGTCATGTCTGTCCTTCACAACGAATCGAAAGTCTCAGCCAAATTCAAAAAGAATAATTACTACGGATCACTCGTATGGGAAGGTGGCTCTTCCGAATACGCGACGTTAAACGATATCGCACTACATGTTCCAGTAGCAGTAGGTGATTCAATTATAACTACTTCATACTCTCCTCTGTATCCCGAAGGTATCATGGTCGGAATAGTTTCCCATTTTGACAGAAAACCGGGTCAGAATTTTTATTCTATAAAAGTGAAATTAGCGACAGACTTCAGTGCATTGACTTATGTATATGTAGTGTTAAATAAATTCAAAATGGAACAGGAAAAACTTGAGAGTTTAAATAAACATGATTAATAAAATCGTCGGGAATTTATTTCGTTTCATTTTTCTCGTTATTGTTCAGATAACAGTAATGGATAATATTCAGCTTAACGGATATCTCAACCCTTTCATCTATGTTGTGTTTATTCTCATGCTTCCGTTCGAAACTCCAGGATGGTTGTTGCTTTTACTCGGTTTCATCGCCGGAATTACGATCGATATTTTTGCAGGGACAGGTGGAATACATGCAGCTGCAACAGTGTTCATGGCATTCTGCCGACCGCGAATTATACGAATTATTTCTCCACGCGATGGTTATGAAGCAGAAACAAAACCATCAATAAATAATATGGGCATCCGTTGGTTTCTTACGTATTCCATCACACTCGTTTTATTACATCACACTGCTTTATTTTTCATCGAATCATTTAAGCTGAGTGAATTTTTACCGGTATTTTTAAGAGCCATACAGAGTGCTGCATTAACACTTCTGTTGATCGTCATGGGATCATTTCTTTTTGCAAGAGGTAAAGTTGTGGAATAAGAACTATGGAAGGAGGAACGAACAGAAGATATGTCATCATCATCATTTTTATGGTGATTGCATTGATTTTTATATCCCGTCTCTTCTATATACAACTCATCGATGAGAGTTATGAAGTTTCTGCCAATAATAATTTTCTGCGACATATTGTTCAATATCCGGCCCGCGGACTTATTTATGATCGTAACGGGAAATTATTGGTCTATAATGAACCGGTTTATGATCTTATGATTATTCCGAAGCAGGCGAAAAACATAGATTCAATTGAGCTTTGCAATACAATCGGTATTTCTCCTGAAACGTATTCACATAAATTCGCCGCAGCAAAAAATTATTCTCCTGTCAAAGCTTCTGTTTTCGAAAAACAACTCTCGCTCGAGACTTATGCAGTATTACAGGAAAAACTGGATCAGTTTCCCGGATTTTTTGTTCAAACGCGAACTTTGAGAAAATATCCATATAATACTGCCGCACATATTCTTGGCGATATTGCAGAAGTAGATACCTCCGTCACCAAAAAAGATAAATATTATAAAGAAGGTGACTATATAGGTAAGAATGGAATGGAGTTGGTCTATGAACCGGAACTGCGTGGTACGAGAGGTTTGAAGATTATGATGGTGGATGTTTGGAACCGGATGAAAGGCAGTTTTGAAAATGGAAAATATGACACGCTCGCCATTCCCGGTCAAAATCTCACTTCAAGTCTCGATGCGACGTTGCAGGAATATGGTGAATTATTAATGAAAAATAAAGTGGGTGGAATCGCAGCTATCGAGCCATCTACAGGTGAAATACTCGCATTGGTAAGTGCACCGAGTTTTGATCCTAATTTGCTGGTGGGGCGTGTGCGTTCATCAAATTACGCAAAACTTTCGATGGATCCGTTAAAACCTATTTATGACCGCGCATTATATTCTGCATATCCCCCTGGCTCCACTTTTAAAATTATGATGGCATTAATCGGCTTGCAGGAAGGCGTACTCTCAGCCGAAACCCAGTATCCCTGCATGGGAGGATATCCTCCCGGTGGCGGGAAACCAAAATGTCATGTTCATTTTTCACCCTTGGATCTTGTACAGGCAATTCAATATTCCTGTAATTCCTATTTTTCTTATGTATTTAAATCGGTGGTAGATCAGCGAAAATTTTCTGATTTTCAGGATGGTTTTGAAAATTGGC
>JAHEYM010000100.1 GCA_023251595.1 Bacteroidota bacterium | reverse complement strand
AATTTTTCAGTACATATTATTTTTATGTGTTTCCTTTCTCTCATCGGACTTGTTGCTATATATAAGACTCTTCAAAAAATTCTGCCTGATAATTCACGCGAACTTTATTTTGCAGTATTTCTGATGCCCTCAGTACTTTTCTGGGGATCTGGAGTTTTAAAAGAAGGTCTGCTATTTTTCTCGTTTGGCATGTTGCTTTATCATTTCAGCAGATTCACAGAACTGTTTTCCTTATGGAGATTCTTGTTAATAGGTCTCTTCATTTACCTCACTTATCTTAGTAAGACGTATTATGTAATTGCGGTTGTTCCCGGTTTATTTGCTTGGTATATATGTGTCAAACTGAATTACCGAAAAACGATTTTAATATTTTCAGCGACATTTCTTTTGTATATATTATTACTCTTCAATTTTCATTATATTGTTCCCGGTGTTAATTTTTGCGAAGTTCTTTATTGGAAACAACATCATTTCTACAATCTTGTTGTGTTCATGAAAGCCGGGAGTATCATCGATATTCCGATTATCGAACCCAATTCATGGAGTATCCTTTCGCACACTCCGCGCGCGTTGTACACAACTTTATTCCGTCCATTTTTCTTTGAATCAAGTTCATCGCTGATTCTGATGGCAGGGTTTGAGAATTTGCTGATCCTGATAATTATTTTGCTGTCATTTATTTATCTTCGTAAAAAAATTGAACCTCAAAAAAAGCCTTTGTTGTTGTTCTGCATATTCATTGTTATCCTGATTTACACACTTGTTGGACTAGTAACTCCCGACCTCGGTTCTATAGTCAGGTACAAGACACCGCTACTTCCATTTCTTGTTACTATTTTTGTCATTGTTTATGATAAAGATAAGTTTCTAAAAAATATTAAAACCTTAGTGCCTTTGAGTCTTCGTAGCAAAATTAAAAAGCTGCAAAGACGCGAAGACGCAATTAAATAATAAATATAGAATGGCGTTAAAAGATTTATTCCGTAAAAAGACGGTTAATCAGATTCTGAAACAGGTAAAGACAAGAGAGGACGAACATGGTTCTTTAAATCGGGTGTTAACCGTTCGTGATCTCACCGCGTTGGGCATCGCTGCAATTATTGGCGCAGGAATTTTCAGTACCGTTGGAAAAGCCTGTTTCGATGGTGGACCGGCTGTTATATTTCTTTTTATTATTGTTGGAATTGCCTGTGGTTTCTCGGCACTCTGTTATGCAGATTTTGCTTCAAGAATTCCGGTGGCTGGCAGCGCATATACGTACGCTTATGCGGCTTTTGGTGAATTGATAGCATGGATTATTGGTTGGGATCTAATTATGGAATATGCGATCGGTAATATCACGGTTGCTATTTCATGGTCAGGTAATTTAACAAGTTTTATGCACAATATTGGAGTTGATATCCCGGGATTTCTTTCTACAAGTTTTCTTGCGGCGAAAAATGCACATACAGCTTTTCTTGATCTCAGTTTAGCACATGAAACAATCTCTGATAATATTGCTTCTCTAAATACGATCTGGCTGAGTGCACCACGGATTGCAGATATTCCCTTCATTTTAAATATACCTTCGCTCCTTATCACCGTCTTCATAACTGCATTGGTTTATATCGGAATCCGCGAATCACGTTCGATGAGCAACCTCATGGTTTTATTTAAATTGATTGTAATAGTGATGGTGATAATTGTCGGAATATATTATGTGAATCCGGCGAATTGGAACCCGTTTGTTCCCAATGGAATGTCGGGTGTGATGAAAGGAGTGTCCGCCGTTTTCTTTGCATATATAGGATTTGATGCAATATCAACCACTGCGGAAGAATGTAAAAATCCGCAGCGCGATTTACCGAGAGGCATGTTTTATTCTCTGATTATTTGCACTGTATTGTATATTGCAATCGCACTTGTATTAACCGGCATGGTAAATTATGCGGGACTGGATGTTCCCGATTTTTTAGCAAACGCTTTTAATACCCGTGGACTTAATTGGATCGGTGGAATAATTGCTTTAAGTGCCGTTGTTGCAACTACAAGTGTACTACTTGTATTTCAAATCGGTCAACCCAGAATATGGATGAGCATGAGTCGCGACGGACTTCTCCCAAAACGTTTTGCGAAGCTGCATCCTAAATTTAAAACGCCGGCATTCTCCACCATCATCGCAGGTTGTTTAGTCGGAATTCCTTCATTGATTTTAGATTCAGATCTGGTAACAGATCTTTGCAGTATCGGAACTTTGTTCGCATTCGGACTTGTTTGCGGAGGAATTCTCATGTTGCAAAATGATCCTGAATCGCCCGCCGGAAAATTTAAAGTTCCATTTATTCCGTCACGGATGTTTGCACCGTTAATTTTAGCACTTGTTGTTGTATTGGTACTAAAATTTAATGGTGATCGTGTTCAGGATTTCTTTCAGAACAGAACTTTAAAAGACAAAACCGAATTGGCAAAATCGATGACTGACGCTGACTGGAATGCAGCCGGAAATATAATATATGGCACACAGATTATAGATTCCACAATACCACTCGATTCCGTAAAAGCTCGTGTCGGTCGTTTAAGCGTTGATGAATTTGAAACCTTTGCAAGAGATGTAAAAATCGACGAACAAAAGAAATTCACTTTCGGATGGAGTACTTTTTCTTCGAATATTCCAATGTGGGTTTTTATTTTTGCGAGTATTGCATTGGTGTTTGTTTGTGTGAAAAAACAGTTATCATTAATTCCGGTTCTCGGATTAACAAGTTGTCTGTATCTCATGACAGAACTGGGAACTAAAAACTGGTTACGATTTGTTATTTGGCTCATCATCGGACTCATAATATATTTTATGTATAGCAGGAAGAATTCGAAACTGAAAAGCGAGCTATGAGCTATGAACTATGAGCTATAAATTGTTCGTCATTCAACTTATCAACCTATCAACTTATCAACCTATCAACTATTAATTGCTTATGAATAAGATTGTGCTAATAACAGGTGCTACGGCGGGAATCGGCCGTGCTACTGCAATACGATTTGCTGAACACGGATACTCCGTAATCATTACCGGACGTCGTGGCGACCGACTCCAAGAATTGGAAAAAATAATTACTTCAACTTATGGAGTAAAAGTCTTTACACTTCAATTCGATATACGACATCATCAGGAAGTAATTGACGCAATACATTCTCTTCCTCACGAATGGCGGGAAATAAATGTACTTATAAATAATGCCGGACTCGCTGCAGGTCTAGCCACAATCGATGATGCGTCGGTTACAGATTTTGAAACCATGATCGACACGAATATCAAAGGATTATTATATATAACAAAAGAAATCCTTCCGTTCATGATTCAAAAGAATTCGGGTCATATCATCAATATGAGTTCTATTGCAGGACGACAAGCATACCTCCGCGGAAATGTTTATAGTGCGACAAAATTCGCAGTCGAAGGTTTGACTCGTTCTATGCGAATTGACCTGCTTCCACATAAAATAAAAGTTTCGTCGGTAAGTCCCGGGGCAGTTGAAACCGATTTCTCGTTGGTCAGATTTAAAAATGATGCTGAACGTGCTAAAGTGGTATATAAAGGATTTCAACCTCTCGTTGCAGAAGATATTGCGGACATTATCTGGTTTATTGCTTCACGCCCGGCACACGTAAGTATTAATGATATTGAAGTAACACCAATTGCACAGTCTGATGCACATTATATACATCGTGAAGAATAGGCCTCATCCCCGACCCTTCTCCCACGGGAGAAGGGAGTCCATTTCCCTCTCCCCTGGGAGAGGGATCAAGGGTGAGGATAACGATCTCAATTAAAACAAAAAAACATGCAAAGGCTCATTCTTTTATTAACTATTATTTTATGTATTCAATTTTCCTTGATAGCGCAAACGAAAGTCGATCTTTTGCTTTTTAATGGCACTATATATATAGTTGATAGTACCATGTCAACTGCAGAAGCCATGGTTGTAAATCAAGGAAAAGTTTTAGAAACAGGAACTAATCAAAATATCAAACAAAAATATTCTGCTACCGAAATTATTGATCTTCACGGCAAACCAGTATATCCCGGTTTCATCGATGCACATTGTCATTTCTATGGATACGGTCTCGATCTTCAATATGCGGATTTGAAAGATACAAAATCGTGGGATGAAGTAGTAGCAAGGGTTTCCGAACATGCAAAAAAACATCCAACTAGCTGGATTCTCGGACGCGGTTGGGATCAAAACACATGGCCGGTAAAAGAATTTCCAAATCGAAAAATGCTCGATAGTCTTTTTCCTGATCGTCCGGTTTTTCTCCAACGGATTGATGGTCACGCGGCAATTGTGAATGATGTCGCGTTGAAACTTGCGAAAATGAATGAACAAACTATTATCTCGGGAGGTATTATCGAGAAAAAGAAAATCAACGGCAAGGATTGGCTCACTGGAACTTTAGTTGATAATGCAGTAGATTCCGTAAAAGTAAAAATTCCACCTCCTTCGCGAGAAGAACAAATTGCTGCATTAATGGAAGCACAGCAAAATTGTTTTGCCGTCGGACTTACCACTGTCGATGACGCTGGACTGAAACGCAAAACCCTCGAACTTATCGATTCGCTCCAAGCTTCACCCGATATAAAAAACCCGTTGATGATGCGGATTTACGGCATGGTTACTTCGGATGATGAAGATATAGAATATTATTTAAAACGAGGAATATATAGAACTGAAAAACTAAATATTCATTCAATAAAATTTTATGCTGATGGTGCACTCGGATCGCGCGGCGCTTGTTTGTTGAAGCCGTATTCCGACAAACCTGAACAACAAGGATTTCTTCTTCACCCAGAAGATTATTTTAAAAAAATGGCTAAAAGAATTTCGAACTCAGAGTTTCAAATGAACACACATTGTATCGGAGATTCTGCCGTTCGTTTTATTTTGCACACATACAGTGAAGCACTTAAAAATCAAAAAGATCGAAGATGGAGAATCGAACATGCGCAAGTTGTTTCTCCCGAGGATTTTGCATTATTCAAAAAATATAGAATTATTCCTTCCGTTCAACCAACACATGCAACCTCCGACATGTATTGGGCGGCAGATCGCTTAGGTCCCGAGAGAGTTAAAGGTGCTTATGCCTACCATCAGTTGTTGGAACAAAATGGGATGATTCCATCGGGCAGTGATTTTCCGGTTGAAGATATTAATCCTCTATATGGTTTTTATGCAGCAGTAGTGAGACAAGACAAAACCGGTTTTCCGGAAAACGGATTTCAAATTGAAAATAAATGGTCGCGAGCTGAAGCATTAAAAGCAATGACCATTTGGGCAGCATATTCCAACTTCGAGGAAAAAGAAAAAGGCTCGCTCGAACCCGGCAAATTCGCCGACTTTGTCATTCTCGAAAGCGATATCATGAAAATTCCCGACGATATGCTTTTTTCGGTGAGAGTGGTTAGGACGTATGTGGGAGGAGTTAAGGTTTATCAGAAACGTTGACCCTCCTACGCTTCGCTATGGCGGGTGAAATGGGTTGATGAGTTGATAAGTTGAAAGGTTGAAAGGTTGAAAAAAAATAATTTGATGAAAAACCAAAAAGAAATTCCCCTCTAGAGAGGGGACAAAGGGGTGTGTGTGCAGGATGAATTGATTATGGAATTACCGGAGGTTTGAATTTATGAGGCACGTTTAAGGCTCTTAGCTGATCACCAAAATTAAAGATGGCCCACACACTTAACATGATGTAAGCAATAATCATTACGCCTCCTAGCACATCAGTATCATACTTTTTCTTAGAATAGGATTGAACAATTCTTTTATGTCTGCGTGAAGTCTGGTAATAAAAAAAATTAACAAAACATATCAAAAGAGTCAACACCTGCCATATCCACTTTTCTATGTGAAATGTTTTGAAATAGTGAATTTCTATGATGTCACTGATTGTCATCATGTTAAACATGAGAACTAAGGATTGAATTAAAATTGCTGATACGTCGGGGTACTTAGTTATCCCAAGAGAGCTATTAAATTTAAACACCCTAAAGTAAAAGTAATGGTAAAGATTTATCATCTCTTCCGCGCTCGTTTCTTCACTTCACTCCAGGAAGATGTTTTGAGTTTTCCTTCTTTGTATAAAGCAGATCGTCTTTCTATTTCCAATTTTTGCGATGCTGTCATTCTGCTTTTATGCTCGCCGTCTTTGTTTATAATTATCATTCGGTGATTCACATTTTAAGTTTATCCGTGTCAATCAGTCACATCCCGTGCCTTCGCTTTGCTTCGGCAGGCAAGCGCGTCATCAGCGTTCGATTTTTGAACAGATATCATGAAACAGTAACATTTTTATTCAAACCCAGATATGCCATCTCAGTTTCCAACTTCAATTTCTCAATAATTTTTTCACAGGAAATAATTTCTTCAATTAATTCGACCGATTGTCCCGCACACCAAAGATTATTGTGATTGCCGGGTATCAAAGCTTTCTCCAATTGTTTCATGCCACGAACCTGAACCAACATCTTGAAATATCTTTTTGTTCTTGGATTACGAGAAAGAAATTTTTCAAACCAATTCTGTTGCAATCCGATTTTCTGAGCATAAGGTGTATTAAGAATTGTACAGGGCGTTCCGGAAATTCTAGTTGTCATCACAATATTGTCCATTCCCGAAGTAATAATTGCATTTTTATATTCTGCATTTACAGTCGCTTCCAAAGATGCAATAAATCTTGTACCAATCGAAACGCCAGATGCACCCACCGCAAGCATCGATAAAATCCCGGAACCTGTTGCAATTCCACCGGCTGCGATAACCGGAATATTCGGAAAATTTTCTTTCAACGCGGGAACGAGTACCTGTAATGGAAATGGTCCCGCGTGACCGCCCGCGCCCTGCCCGACAGCGATAAAACCATCGCAATTATGTTTTGCACTTTTCCCGGCATGAGTTAAATTTGTTACATCACAAAATACTTTTCCACCATACGAATGTGCTGCTTTGATCACTGCTGCCGGATTTCCTAAAGAAGTTATATAAAAAGGAACTTTATTTTCAACACAAATTTTTAAATGTTTTTCATAAAGCGGATTTGTTTTCTGCACAATTAAATTCACCCCAAAATTACCGGAGGATTTATTTTCAGATTTATATTTATTTAAATGTTGTAACAAAAGTTCCAGTTCACCCTCCCTACGAAAATTGAGACTTGGAAAAACACCCATAATTCCCGATGAAATTGCTTTCTCCATCATCGCTTTATTCGAAACCAAAAACATCGGTGCCATAATGACAGGAAAATTTATCCCCAACATTTTTGTTAATTCATTTTCAATTTTTATCATTAGAATTTTTATTTACAACTAAGGATTAAATTAATTCTCAGAATCGTTTTGTTTGCGCGCAGATTTCGCAGATTTAAGCTGATGGATTCTTTATGGTTTTTCTGCGTTTATCTGCGTAATCTGCGCGCTATCTTTTTTACGATTTAATGAAAACTGTGAATTAAATTTTCGATGTCACGATCAAATTTTGTAACTTAGCATTATATTGCAAAAATATGGAAATTACACGCTTATTCGACCTCTTACCGCACATAGCCGCGAATTATCAAAAGTCAGATTTACTCGCATCGAAAGAAAACGGGCAGTGGACGGGTCTCAGCACCAAAGATTTTATTTTTCAGGTGAATGCCTTGAGTTACGGACTTTTATCTTTAGGCATTAAAAAAGACGACAAGATTGCGACGATCTCAAACAACCGACCCGAATGGAATATTCTAGATTTCGCAATGTTGCAAATCGGCGCAATTCATGTTCCGGTTTATCCGACGATTTCTACCGGCGATATGGAATTCATTCTCAACGATGCAGAAGTGAAACTCGTTTTTCTCTCCGATAAAGATCTCTTCCACAATATTTCTCAGATCGCCCCAAACGTACCGACTATCAAAGGTTTATATACATTTAATCAGGTTGAGGGTGCTAAAAACTGGACAGAGCTTCGCGATGCGGGACTTCGACAGGCTCAGTCCCCTGACTTCGACAAGCTCAGCCCACAAGAGGTTCTCAATAATGCAAAAGCTTCCGTCTCAGGTTCTGATGTTGCGACAATTATTTACACTTCCGGAACAACTGGCAACCCGAAAGGTGTGATGCTCATGCACAGTAATATATTGAGCAATTTTATTTCCTGCGAACATCTGCCTCCCGTCGATAGTCATTGTCGGGCATTGAGTTTTTTGCCTATCAATCATATTTTCGAAAGATGTCTCGTCTATCTATATCTATATCTCGGTGTGTCGGTTTATTATGCCGAATCGATCGATAAAATCGGTGATAATATTCGTGAAGTGAATCCTGATTTCTTCTCTGCCGTTCCTCGTCTGATCGAGAAAGTTTACGACAAAATTGTTACGAAAGGAAAAGATCTCACAGGCATCAAAAAGATGATGTTTTTCTGGGCACTAAATCTCGGACTTCGTTACGAGATGGAACGCGCAAACGGTTGGTGGTACGGGTTTCAGCTGAGTATTGCACGCAAACTTGTGTTCAGTAAATGGAAAGAAGCGCTGGGTGGAAAAATTCGCGGAATCGTTTCCGGAAGTGCCGCGCTTCAACCTCGTTTGATTCGTGTATTTTGGGCAGCAGGAATCCCGATTTTAGAGGGTTACGGACTTACTGAAACTTCTCCGGTTATTGCAGTAAACACTTTGGATCCGGGTGGATGCAGGGTTGGAACCGTCGGGAAATTGATCAAAGATGTTCAGGTGGAAATTGCCGAAGATGGTGAAATACTGTGCAAAGGTCCGAATGTGATGAAGGGTTATTACAAACGTCCCGATCTCACTGCCGAAGCAATCGACAAAGATGGTTGGTTTCATACAGGTGATATCGGTGTACTCGAAGAAGGATTTCTTAAAATTACGGATCGTAAAAAAGAGATTTTCAAAACTTCGGGCGGAAAATATATTTCACCCCAACTCATCGAAAATAAATTCAAAGAATCGTCATTCATCGAACAAATGATGGTGATAGGAGAAAACCAACGATTTGCTGCTGCACTCATTGTTCCAAAATTCGCATATCTTCGCTCCTGGTGCAGTATTAAAGGCATTCCTGCGGAGCCGAATAACGATCTGTTAATAAAAAATCCACTCATCATTGCACGATATCAGGAAGAAGTGAACACCTATAATCTCTCTTTTGGGAAAACAGAACAGATAAAAAAATTCGAACTTATTCCTCATGAATGGACAGTGGAATCGGGTGATCTTACGCCAACTATGAAATGTAAAAGAAAAATAATCCTCGAAAAAAATACGGAAATTATCGCACGAATTTATGCAGAAACGGAATCAACAAATTGATGTTAAGATATTACTCAATATTGTGTGATTCAAGTTTGGTCGCCTCCTAAATTAATAGGAATTTAGCCGATTCATACCCTGATGCCGAAAATGAGGAAGAATATAGAAAGTGTGACCGTCATAGGTTCCGGAATCATGGGATCCCGAATAGCTTGTCATTTTGCAGGAGTTGGTGTTTCAGTGCTCCTTCTCGATATCGTTCCAAACGAACTTACGGAAGAAGAAAAAGCGAAGGGATTGACGCTTCAAAGCAAAGCCGTGCGAAACCGTATTGTCAATACGGCACTCGCTAATACGCTGAAAGCGAACCCTTCACCCATCTACAACAAAGATTTTGCATCACGAATCCGTACCGGAAATATAGATGATGATCTTCCCGAAATCGCAAAAACAGATTGGATTATTGAGGTGGTTGCTGAGCGGTTAGACATCAAACAAAGTGTTTTCGAAAAGATTGAAAAATATAGAAAACCGGGTACGCTCATCACCACAAACACTTCTGGCATCCCAATGCACATATTGGTGGAAGGACGTTCCGATGACTTCAAAAAATATTTCTGTGGAACACATTTTTTCAATCCACCACGCTATCTCCGCTTGTTGGAAATTATTCCTTCACCCTTTACTGACCCCGAAGTCATTGATTTTTTAATGAATTATGGTGATCTGTATTTGGGCAAAACCACTGTTCATTGTAAAGATACGCCTGCTTTCATAGCAAATCGTATCGGAGTTTACGCGATCATGGCTCTTTTTCATTTGGTTGAAAAAATGGGATTGACGATCGATGAGGTTGAAAAGCTCACCGGTCCAGCACTCGGACGACCTAAGTCAGCCACGTTTAGAACCTGTGACGTTGTTGGACTTGACACCCTTGTTCATGTTGCGAAAGGTGTTTATGATAATTGTCCGGATGATACCGAACGCGACCTCTTCACCCTACCCTCTTTCATCTCTAAAATGTATGAAAATAAGTGGTGGGGCGACAAAACAAATCAGGGTTTCTTCAAAAAAGTAAAAAGCGAATCAGGGAAAAGCGAAATCCTTGTTCTCAACCTCAAAACGCTTGTATATGAAACCCGCACAAAACCTAAATTTGCGACACTCGAAACTACAAAAGGCATAGATAATCTGCGCGATCGCATAAAAATATTCGCCTCAGGAAAAGATAAAGCGGGTGAATTTTACCGTGCTG
>JAHEYM010000099.1 GCA_023251595.1 Bacteroidota bacterium | reverse complement strand
ATCCACTTTCCACTTTCCACTAATCACTAACCCCTAACAACTAACCCCTAACAACTAACCCCTAACAACTAACAACTAAAAGTTGTACCTTTGCACCCGCAAACTGCGGATGTGGCGTAATGGCAGCCGCGCCAGACTTAGGATCTGGTGCCGTGAGGCGTGGGGGTTCGAGTCCCTTCATCCGCACTCCGCAACGAGGAGGCACGTTTATCAAACTGTTATTACAGAAAATTTAGCATGAATATCACAACAGAACAACCCGACGATCTCAACCTTTTACTTACCATCAGCGTGGCGCCGAACGATTACGAACCCGCTGTGGATAAGGCTCTTAGAGAAACCCGTCGCAAAATAGATATCAAGGGTTTTCGTCCGGGAATGGTGCCCAAAGAACGTGTGAAAGCGATGTACGGCAAGAGTATTTTGGCCGATGAACTCGACAAAATTGTCCGCGATTCGCTCTTCAACTATCTTAACGAGCACAAAATCAACTACATAGTGAGTCCCTTTATGAAAGAAGCGACGCTCGACGAAATTGTCAATGCCAACAAGGAATACATGTTTCGGTTCGAAGTTGGTCTCGCGCCTGAATTCGAACTCAACAGACATCAAACCGTGGCTCTCGACTATTTCAAAGCCATTGTCGATGAAAAAATGATCGACGATTTTATCGAAACACTCAAGGTTCGTCACGGAAAAATGATTTATCCGGAAACTTCCTCGGTCGATGATATCATTTTCGGAAGTTTCACCGAACTCGATGAAAACAATATGGTGATTGAAGGCGGAATCACCGGAAATGGTACTCTGAACATCAGAAAAGTTGCCGACGATACCGAACGCGAAAAACTCGTCGGATTAGTCATCGGTACCGAAGTGGTGCTCGATTTACAGCTTGCTTTTCCCGACGCCAAAGATCGTGCGACTATGCTGAAAGTGACTATGGTAAAAGCTGAAGAAGCGAAACCAAACTTCCTCTTCAAGGTAACCACGATGGGAAGAATGCAGCCGGCAGAAGTTGGTCAGGAATTATTCGATAGTTTTCTCGGTCCCGGAAATGCTTCAACCGAAGAAGAATTCAGAAAAATAATAAAAGAAATTATAGAAAATGATTATGCACATGAGTCGGATCATTTATTCTCTCATGTCGTTCGCGAAAAATTGGACGAATTATATAATGTTAATCTGCCTGATGAATATTTAAAAAGATGGTTGAAAAATATAACAAAAGAACCGTTAACAGATGAAGCGCTTTTAACCGAATACGAACTCGTGAAAAGAGATTTAATCTGGAATATGATTGCAGAGAAAGTCGGCAACGCTTATGAAATTACAATTGAAGATGATGAGGTGTTGAACTATGCACGTCACACCGTCGCGAAATGGTATCGCGAAAACGGAATGCAAAATCCGGATGATGCGATATTGGATAATTATGCAAAAAGATTAATTCAGGATCAGGAGAAAGATAAAAGTATACGTCGCACGATTTTCGATAATCGGGTTATGTATCATCTCATGGCTGAATTTCCAAAAAACGAAATCCTTCTCACCAAAGAAGAATTCAGAGATAAATTTAAAGGACACGAACATCATTGATTAAATATATAAATTGATCAAACTAAAAACAAAAACAATATGACCAACGACAGTCACGAATTTCGCCGCTATGCTATGAAACATCGCGGTATCAGCAGTCTGAACCTCGACAGATTTTCTTCCCTCTCGGCCGATTATATTTCGCCGATGATTATCGAAGAAAGACAAATGAATATTGCAACAATGGACGTGTTTTCGAGATTGATGATGGATCGCATCATCTTCCTTGGCGTGCCCATTAACGATTACGTAGCCAATGTCATTCAGGCGCAAATGCTCTTCCTCGAAAGTGTGGATGCAAAAAAAGATATACAGATATATATCAATTCACCAGGCGGCTCCGTTTATGCGGGACTTGGAATCTATGATACCCTTCAATATATTACTCCCGACGTGGCAATGATCTGTACAGGTATGGCTGCATCAATGGCTGCTGTCCTTCTCTGCTCAGGCGCGAAAGGCAAGCGTACAGGCCTTCCGCATGCACGTGTGATGATTCATCAACCGATGGGTGGTGCCGAAGGACAAGCTTCCGATATCGAAATCACAGCAAAAGAAATTCAAAAACTGAAAAAAGAATTGTACGAAATCATCGCACTTCACAGCGGACAGGATTATGATAAAGTCTGGAAAGATTCTGATCGCGATTACTGGATGAAAGCTGATGAAGCAAAAGCGTATGGAATGATTGATGAAGTACTCGTTAGAAAAAATAGTTGATGTGTTTATTGGTTGATGGGTTGATAGGTTTAATCCTTTCAACTTATCAACTTATCAACGTTTAATTCAATCACTAAATAACAAAATCACCAAATCAACAAATAAAAAAATGGCTGGTAAAACACCAAGAGTTGACATTAAATGTTCGTTTTGCGGAAAAGATAAAAGCGAAACCCTCGTTCTGATCGCCGGTATTAATGCGCATATATGCGATGCATGTATACTTCAGGCGCAGGGAATTATGGATGAAGAACTCACTGATAAACATAAGAGTTCTCTCTATGCAAAACTGCATTTGCTTGTTCCAAAAGAAATTAAAGCATTTCTCGATCAATATGTTATCGGACAGGAACTAGCAAAAAAAGTAATTGCAGTTGCCGTATATAATCACTACAAAAGAATTACTTATAAAGCAAAAAAAGGCGATGATATTGAATTGGAGAAAAGCAATTTAATTCTTGTTGGTGAAACCGGTACCGGAAAAACTTTGCTTGCAAGAACAATTGCAAAATTGTTGAATGTTCCTTTTTGTATCGCTGATGCAACGGTTCTTACTGAAGCGGGTTATGTGGGTGAAGATGTGGAAACAATTCTCACAAGATTATTGCAAGCAGCCGATTACGATGTTGTTGCTGCTGAACGTGGCATTGTATATATAGATGAGCTTGACAAAATTGCGAGAAAAAGCGACAATCCGTCCATCACACGCGATGTTTCGGGTGAAGGTGTTCAGCAGGGATTATTGAAACTTCTTGAAGGATCGGTTGTGAATGTGCCACCACAAGGAGGCCGTAAACATCCTGAACAAAGAATGATTGCGGTAAATACTCAGAATATATTATTTATATGCGGAGGTGCTTTTGATGGAATTAATAAAAAAATTGCCAGTCGTTTGCAAACTCAAACTATCGGTTATAAAACAGCGAACGAGTCAGATCTTGTAATCGACAAAGGTAATTTATTGCAATATATTTCACCGATGGATTTAAGAAGTTTCGGATTAATTCCCGAATTAATCGGTCGCCTTCCTGTCATCGCGCATCTGGAGCCACTTGACAAAAATGCACTTCATCAGATTCTTACAGATCCGAAAAATGCGTTGATCAGACAATATCAAAGATTATTTGAGATGGAAGGTGTTACTTTAAAATTCGATAAAGGAGTGCTTGATATTATTGTAGATAAGGCAATTGAATTTAAACTTGGAGCTCGCGGATTGAGAAGTATTTGTGAAGCCATTATGCTCGATGCGATGTTCGACGTTCCTACAGATAAATCTTCGAAAGAATTGCAGATTACTGTTGAGTATGCTCAGAAAAAACTCAACAAAGCGAATATGCAAAAATTAAGAGTGGCATAAAGAATCTTCTCTTCAACTTTTCAACTCTTCAACTCTTCAACTTTTCAATAGGATTTATCTATCTCAAAGTAATCAGATACGTATGTCCGCTAATGGTAACGGTCGCCTGATCATCGCAAGCACCAGTTCCCCAATCGATGGTGCGAACCGGTTTGTCCTGAGGAGTGATATCCATCGCGCCACTCACGATATGTGTGCAGGATAATTCAATTCGAAGCGGAATAGTAATATTTGCAGAAAATGTTTTTCCTCCGAATCCGGTTCCCGATGCGGTTCCGGTAATTAAATATATATCGTCATCCCAATTAATGGTTGTGCTGCCTGCAATCCATTCACGAATACGGGTGGAAGTCCAGCTTAATGTTTGATTGTTCGTATTTGTGATGCTTCCAAAAACATGAATTGAGAATGACAGATGTCCCGCACCGTTAATACCATCATTATGGATAGTTTTATTTCCTTCCACTTTAAAATTATTATGATAGAAATTATCGAAAGTGACTGTTACCGTTGTACCGGGTGTGCTGTATCTTCCTGTGAAAGCAGCAATGATTTTTCCGCGACGATAAACATTGTCGTTGCATAAACAATTAGTTATACCGAAATCGATTGTAACGACTTTTGGATTTGAAACAGTGTCAACAGTAATCGTGGCACAATTGCTCAGCACATGATAAGGCTGACTACCACCACCGATCCGATTAATGCCCGAAGTATTCTTTGCGATATCATCCACGGTATTAAAAACCGAATTATAGATAGATTCCGCCTGATCGTTGTCGGATGCAGCAGAAGTGTCCGTATCGGGTGTTTCTTTTTTACAACCGGTTAGGGTGAAAAATGCGACGGCAAACATCATGATGCCGGTTTGCAGAATTCTATTTGTTTTCATTGTCGTTTTGGTTTAAATAGTAGAGGCGTTGCAGGCAACGACTGAACAAGGTGATTTTGAAGGTTCGAATACAAAGTTAAGCAAAGTTTTCTGAATATAACTTTATCGCAACCCAGATCGGAGCATCCTGATCCCTATCCGGACATTTTCCCAAATCGCTACATCGTGACCCCATCCCCTGCCCTGACCAATTACTTCCACAAATGGTGGCTTCATTACCCCACCCTGCCCTCCACAAAAGGGGAGGGTGAAACAAAATTTGCAGCTCCGTAGGTGCGAAATTTTGGTAGAGAAAGAGACATTCCCCGGTTTTTAAAGCCCCGGCGGGGCGACATTTTTGGGTTCGTACAAGTTTTTGTGTGAACCCAATGGTTTCAGAGTCTTTGTAGTGGGATAAAGGAAAAACGCTTAATAAATCAAAATCCGGACATTCTGTTAAAGAATGAACATTTGACTCCTCCAAATCTGATTGATTTAGAGTGAAATAAATATTGAAAATCAATCACTTTTTATATAACTTTGTTCTAACCTGACATTTGTAGGTTCATATATTTGAATGTCATAATTCTTATAAATTAATCAAGATGAAGAAATTGTTTTTACTTGTTATTCTGATAATTTTATCCATTAACTGGAGTTTTTCCCAAACTCCGTACAAATGTTTAATCGGCAATCCATACAATACTGCTTCAAAAATTATTGGGAGGTATAATGGACATTATTTTTTAAATAATGGATTAGAAATCGATAGTTTGTCAAATAGTATCTCATCTCACGTATGGAACAGTCATTTTGGATATTTTTATGATAATGATATCGAAATGGGAAACGACCTCCGTTACATTATTGCGAGAGAAGCGTCCTCTAATTCGATGGTAATTAAAGCAGATACCTCCGGAATTATACTTTGGACGAAAATATTTTCTAATACCTCTCCTACAGCTATTATTGTACCTCTGTCCGATGGGGGTTATATATTCAGCGACTCATATTATAGCTATCCTGCTTTCTATAAAATTGATTCTTTTGGAAATCCGATTTGGCACAAATGCTCTTTTCTTAGTGGCTATTATAGTCGTCAAATTAGTGAAACGGTTGATGGTGGCCTTCTATATAATTTATCCCCTCTTACTTCATATGGATCCACGCTAATAAAAGTTGATGAATCAGGAAATTTTTTGTGGTGTAAAACTTATCCCTTGCTCAACGGTTATCTTAAAAATAGTATTTCAAATGATGATGGAACTATTTCGATACTGGGCTTTTATAATTTTACGCATAATAATTCCTATGAAAATATGTTCTTGATGAAACTCGATTCGAGTGGAAATTTTATTTGGGCTAAATCTTACGGTGATTTTTCGAACAATGATAATTCATATTTCATTGATGGCCAATCGTTACGTCACACCACTGATAATGGTTATATTATTTCCAAAAGATCGACAAATCAAGACCTGACTCTATTGAAAACAGACAGTTTTGGAAATTTAGAATGGACGCGAACGCATGGTTATTCGCTCTCATACGAAACCGCGGGCGATGCAATACAGACAAGCGATAGCGGTTATTTTGTTATTGCATCAACTTATCAGCCATTCACTCCGATAGAGGGGAATTATTTTATAAAAACTGATTCCCATGGATTTGTCGGATGTCAGGAATATACTGATACTATTATCACCACCAATATTTTTATCACCGACAGTTCGATTGTAGTCTTGGATTCTTCACTGAGCATGCAGGTAATGCCTGGCACTGCTACAGATTCAATGCTCATCTTACCCTCCGTTATTGATGGGTGTACTTTAGGGGTTATAAATCTTGATTTAAATTCATCATCAATTCAAGTTTATCCAAATCCTACTTCTGGGAAAGTTGTTATCAAAACAACTTTTGTAACTAAATCAGAAATAAATATTTTATTATATAACAGCATGGGTCAAATAATTTTGGAAAGGACCTTCCTTCCGGAAAATGATTTGCAATTGGATTTGACCGGTTTTAGCAAAGGATTGTATTTTATTAAAGTTGCTGGAAAAGATGACTTCAGTTTAAGCAAACTTATTCTTGAATAAATCTTCTACGCATCACAAATTCCAATACCAATGATTACCCACAAATGCTTTTTGATTCCAGTATTCGGGTGAAATTATTTTGCCATCCGGGGTTTTTAAACGACGCTGATATACCGCCAGCATCGCATGAAAAGTTTTGTCGGTAACGCCGATCGTAAAAGTTTCCGGAGGTGGTATCGGAACTTGCTCCTCCCCCCTTTGGGGGAGGCTGGGAGGGGGCGACGGTGCTGAGAGTTCGTAACCAGCTTCAGTAATTGGGGTAGCGGGAGCTGCTGCCGGTGCAACCTTTGGTGGCGGAGGTGGAGGAGATTTATCTATAACGACCGTCCACCCATTACACTCCAACACATTTTTCAAAAAAGCAACACGTTCGGCAGACGCATTCTTCTCCACAATCGAACAACGAATGCCGTTTAAATCTTCTATTATATGTGATTCTTTCAGGATTGACATTTTCGAATCAGATGGCTGCACTCAGGTTATATATATACTCATAAATCGCCGGAATGAAACCAATAACCAGAATTCCACAACAACAGATAAAGAGAGAGATTTGTTCTGTGACAGCGGGTTTCAATTTTTCGATCGTGATTTCCGGTTCATCCACAAACATCATCTTCACAATATTTAAATAATAATATAAAGAGACGACCATGTTGACTGATGCAATAATTACTGCTACATAATATCCCGCTCCGGCGGCTGAGGATAAGAGAAATAATTTCCCGAAAAATCCGGCAGCGGGAGGAATTCCTGCAAGTGAGAATAATGCGAGTAATAAAACCATACTCAACGTCGGATTGGTTTTATATAATCCTTTGTAAACACCGATATCATCTCTTCCGGTTCTGTTCTGAAGTATGGAAACAACCGTGAAAGCGCCGAGATTCGAGAAGATATATATCAACATAAAATAAACAACCGATGCACCTGCTTCAGTATTATTTCCTGTGATGCCGAGTAATAAATACCCTGCTTGTGTAACCGTAGAGAAAGCAAGGAATCGTTTCATGCTCTTCTGACGCAAAGCAAATAAATTACCTGTAATAATTGTGACCGTTGATAGCAGTATTAATGCAGGTATATAGGTTGAAGACATTCGACCAAATGCATGATATAAAACGGGCATCAACACAAAAATTGCTGCACCTTTCGAAACAACCGACAAGTACGAAGTAATGGCGACCGGCGCTCCTTCATACACATCGGCAGTCCAGAAATGAAACGGAACAGCAGAAATTTTGAAGGCAAAACCTGTTAGAATACAGATGAAACCGAATTTCTGAACATTATTCCCATCGATTGCCGATGCAATAGTATCGAAAGAAACAGAACCCGTTGTTCCATATATAAATGAAATTCCAAACAAAAGAATCGCTGATGCGAAAGCTGATGAAAGAATAAGCTTCATCCCTGCTTCAGACGATTTCTTTTCATCCAAATCGAAACTTGCAAGCGCCGCTAACGGAATTGTTGCGAGCTCAAGTCCGAGGAAAAACATTAAGAAATTCCCACTCGAAATCATGAAACACATTCCGAGCAAAGTGGATAAAAGCAACATACAAAACTCAAGAAAATGTTTCTGCTTTTTCATCCATTCAAAACCCAACATAAACACGATAAACGTTCCGGCTAAAAGAATTGCTTTCTCAAATAATATAGTGCTGTTCGTTCTGAACATTGTTCCGAATAAATATCCGGATTCGTTTTGCATGAACGAAATACCGATGGATGAAATCAGGAAAACACTGATGAGCGTAAGGGTTCCGATCGGATTCTGTTTTATCGCCAACACCTTACCGACGAGCAAAGCCAGTATGAGCATCGTCAAAAACAATTCGATACGTAAACCTGAAAAGTACTGCTCAGTCATTATATATATATATAGCTTCAATCATGATTCAATTTCCTGCAAGAAGATGAAGATTATCGAAGATCCCTCCCATGCTATCGCTTATCATTCCCGATAACCAGAATGGCAGAACACCCATTCCGATAATCGCAACGATAAGTATATATGAAGCGAGACGTTCTGTCCATCTTGCATCTTTGAAATTTCTGAATTCTTCTTTTTTCAACGGACCTAACATCACCAGTCCGGTCATTCTAAGTATATATACAGATGTGACCACCAACGAACAGGCTGCAAGGAGCGTAATAATCCGTGGATACATTGAATTTACTTCGAACGCACCGGTCAGAACATTCATCTCTGCAACGAATCCGCTAAGTCCGGGAAGACCGAGAGAACAGAGACCGGATATTATAAATGCCGTTCCGATAAATGGAATTACTTTTAATAATCCACCCATCTGCGCTCCGATTCTTGTGTGACTCCGATCATAGACCATTCCGATTACAGCGAAGAAGAGGGCTGTCATCAGACCGTGAGAAACCATTTGCAGAACAGCTCCTGTCGCAGCAGTTTTTGTAAGCATTCCAATACCGAGAATTACGAACCCGCAATGTGAAACTGACGAATACGCGTTCATATATTTTAAATCGGTTTGTTTCACCGTGGCAAAAGCTCCATATAAGATTCCGATTACTGCAAGCGTAATAATGATCGGTGCATATTCTTTTGCTGCTTCCGGCATTAAATAAATTGCAACCCGTAAGCAACCGTAACCACCGAGTTTCATAGATATTCCAGCGAGGAACATCGAGGCGGCTGTAGGCGCGGAAGAGTGCCCGTCGGGTGCCCATGTATGGAAAGGAAAAAGTGCGGAGATGACACCGAATCCTATAAATGTGAGCGGAAAAAATAATCTTTGAGCCGCGATCGGAATGTGAACTTTTCCGATTTCAATTAAATTCCAACTCATGGTTCCATCGGCCGCGGCAGAATTAAAATGTATTCCGAAGATTCCGACCAGAGCGAGTGCAGAACCCGCCATGAGCATGAGCGCGAGTTTCATTGCGAAGAATTCTTTTCTTCCTGATCCCCATATTGCAATCAATAAATATTTTGGAATTACTGCCAATTCAAAAAAGAAGAAGAGCGCAAAGAGGTCAAGCGACATAAAAAAGCCGAAGGCACCGGCACCAAGTAACATAAAGAGAATAAAAAACTCTTTGGTCATTTTTTCAATATTCCACGAAATAAGCACCCCGGCTAACATTACAATCGCCGTCAATAAAATCATGGCAATGGAAATTCCATCTACGCCCACATGATAATTTATTCCGAGTGGTTTGAACCAGGAAACTTCTGTTTGAAAAAGCATTGTGGTGGTATTTCCGGCAGTGCGTTCGGCACAATATGCAAATGCAAGAAAGACACTCAGTCCAAGTTGAATCGTCATCCCAACAGCCGCTATCATACGACTGAATTGCGCTCCATTTCCCGCTAATAAAGCAAGAAGAGTGAGAAACGGAATGAGAATTAAAAAGGACAGATTCATTATGTATGATAGTAGATTAAGAATAATGATATCGCGATGAGTCCGATGAAGAAGTACATCGCGTAATGTTGAAGTTTACCTGACTGGAAGTATTTCACGGCATTCGATAAACCCTGTGTGATATCGCCTGCAGCTCTCACCATTCCATCAATAATATTTCGGTCGATCCACGCAGCAGGAGTGGCTACGAATGGGAAGATTATTTTCTTGGTTTTGAATATATACATTTCATCAAAATAAAATTTATTCGAAACCAGTTTGAAGAAAAATCCATTTTGAAGTCCCGAGAGTGCACTTGTTTTATTTGCAGATTTATATAATATTGTTGCAACTGCAATACCTGCTAAACCAATAGCGACGATGATGGAGGTGAATGGAATATCAATTTCTGTGAGAAACGATTTTCCGTCAGAAGTTACCAAATGAGAGAACGGAACAAATCCCGCGAAGATGGCAAGTATCGCGAGAAACAATAGCGGAACCCACATCGTGAAAGGCGTTCCATGTGAACTCGAATCGTGCAATGCGAGTTCCGGCGTTTTATTCTAGAATATTTTGAAATAGAGA
>JAHEYM010000472.1 GCA_023251595.1 Bacteroidota bacterium | reverse complement strand
AAATTTCTTTTCTGAGTAGGGTCAGCATTTAACCTGAATGCCTTATAAAGGTCAAAGGATTAGTGAAGTTCCTATGAACCAAAAGCAGGGCAAAAATATTGAATTTGTTGATAGGAGTGTAATAAAAAGCGAAAATTACCTCAAGTCCAGCAGTTTATGCTGTGCATCTGACTTATGTTTTCCACCACGCGAAACGATACCGTTCAAAAGGGCTTTTGCCTGATCTTCCTGATGAAGCATAATCAACGCCAACGCCTTGCCATACTCAGCATCTTCAGCATATTGACTGCCCGTATGATCTAGAATCTGATTGAAATCTGTAAGTGCTTTTTGAGGATCATTACTCCTCAAAAATTGTGTTCCGATCATAAGTAAAGTATAGTCATTATCACTGTTTTGTTTTCTGTCAGAAACAGCTACATTTCCGATCACAACTTCAGGAACACCAAGACTTTCGCCATCAACCCGGTTGAAATCCTTTTCCTCTACCAACCCTCCGCGAATTCCGATGTCGGTGTTGGCTGAAACTGAATCTTTTACACCGGTAACGACCACAGACGAACCACCTGAAGCCTCACCCATCCTTTCAGTATCCAATACGACGGTATTGGTCACCACCGGAGCAGTCGTTGTAGTTGTATTCGAACTTTTTTCATCGTTTTTCACAGCGGTCGCATTCGACGTCGCCACTACTTCTTTGCTAACCGCATTACTTCTACCCGCCGTTCGTGTATCTTTTACCTTCTTCTCATAATCTTTCGACTTGGATTTCTCCACGGCTAAACTCTCGCTCTTTAGCATGGCTTTTTGAGCAGTAATCGTTTGCGATAGCAGCGATTCACTTCTGGCTGACTCCTGATAAGCCATTGTAGTCTGCATTTTTGATTCTGTCGGCACATCTTGCGCAACTTTGTTTGGTGCTACTTTCGGCACGGGTGGCGCGGGTGGGAGGAATTTCACGTTTTCCTGCGCATCCGGTTTTGTGATTTTGTCGAAAAAACCAAATGCCGGCTTATTCTGATCCGCTTTGTAGCCGTTTTGGACCGCTGTAGGTTCTCCTTTGGATGCGGATTCATTAAGATCTTCCGTATTTTCTTTACCCGGAGTAGCCCCTTTTGGTGATGATATGTTGCGGGAGACCGCTTCCGTACTCTTCTTCTCGTCCTTTCCTCCAGGTAAAACTGTATCTGTTATCGAATGTTCTGCTTTTTCATGAGCTTCTTTCAGTTCACCCGATTTTTTTACGACTGGTAGTGGAGATTCCATTGCGACATTTTCATTCTTGCTGTCTTTTCCCTGATTCAGCAAAAGATAAGCTGCGCCGGCACCCAGTATCAATAATGCAATAGCTGCTGCATACCTTATATTAAAGAATGAATACTTATTTTGACTTGAAGTGGGAACCGGAGAAACAATTTTTGAAGAAATCTGGGCATTGATAAAATCTATATTTGATTGAAGAAAAGATTCCTGAGGAAGAGAAGCCAAACCGTCGATGGCGTCAGAACACAGCTCACAATGAAGTAAATGATTTTCCGCCTCATGCAATTCACTAGCAGAAAGACTGCCCTCGAGAAACTTTTTCATTTTCACGAGAGAAAGGCACTCGCCTTCATCAATTATATTTTCAAGCTTTCTGTTCATACTGTTTGAGTAAATAGTTTCTCAAATTTCTTTTTCCGTTTTGAAGATAACTTTTGACTTCGTTTATTGGATATCCTGTTAAATCGGTAATTTCTTTATAACTTTTTTCTTTTAGAAAGAAGAGTTCCACACATATTTTTTGTTCTATATTTAATTCTTTTACCGCCTGTTCGAGCGCTTGCAACATCTTCTCTTTGTCACTAACGCCGTCAAGATGCAGTTCATAACCCGTTTCCATATCCGACTCGGTATCAAGCTGAAACTCGTGATGTTTCTGCATCATACTTTTCCGGTTCCGCAAAAACATCAGACAATGATTTTTCGAAACGGAATGAAGCCACCATTTAAAGGATTCGATCTGATGTTTTTTGAGATCAACTAATAGTTTCTCAAAAATCTGCATCACGGCGTCTTTGCTCTCATCTTCATCCTGAAGATACTTCATGCAAACCCCATAAACCAGATGTGTGTAACGCTGATATAACTTACCCACGCAAGACTTATCCCCGGTCTCCTTGTACCGGGTGATAAGCTCCTGATCTGTCTCCGTTATTTTAACAACTTTAGCCAAATAACCTTCTTTATCCCTATTTAGAATGTAAAGCTACTGAAAAACCTTCAATTTATGGAATCAATCGACCTTCTCCATCTATTCGGCGTTATTTCCAATCTCAGTTTCAACGATTTATCTCACTCTAAAAACATTTTAAAATGAAAAACAAAGCCATCAAATTTCTAGGAATTACGGCACTTGTAGCCGGATTTTCAATCATCATCAGTTTGATTCATGCCGGAGGTTATTATCAACCTATTCTTAAAAATGATCTGATCAATTCGCTCACCGAAAAACTGCAGAAGTATAACGATCAGTTTCCTCAGGAACGTGTTTATGTGCAGTTCGACAAATCTTTTTACAAACCGGGAGAAACAGTTTGGTTCAGTGCATATACAAGGAATGCAACGAATTTCACCCCGACGAGTACCAGCGACATTTTACATGTTGAACTTGTTAATCCTAAAGGAAGTGTCGAAAAAGAATTAAAAATTATTATGAAATCAGGTAAAGCTTTAGGCGATTTTTCTATTGGTGAAGAAGCGCCGGGTGGATTATATAAAATTAAAGCATATACAAACTGGCAGAAAAATGATACCACTGCTGCGTTCTTCACAAAAGAATTTCAGGTGCAGAATATTGTTCTGCCAAACTTAAAAATGAAACTTGATTTTGAAA
>JAHEYM010000471.1 GCA_023251595.1 Bacteroidota bacterium | reverse complement strand
AAATTGGTTTTTTGATTACTATACAAGTACAACGATTCCAAAAGATATTTCCATTATTGATTCTCGTGGTGAAAAAAGTTATAGAATATTTTCTTCCTTGAACCCATTGAAAGATTATGATCTTGGAAAAATGAAAATTTTCCCGATTAAAAATAAAGAAGGCGACGATTTATATTGCAGATTAATTCTTCCAACTCATTTCGATTCTACAAAAAAATATCCTGTCATTGTATATTTATACGGTGGTCCTGGTGTGCAATTGATTAATGATGTTTGGCCATCAGGAAATGATCTTTGGTATCAATATATGGCAGAACGAGGATTTATTATTTTCACCATAGATAACAGGGGTTCTCAAAATCGTGGAAAAGTATTTGAACAAGCTACGTTTCGAAATCTCGGAACTATCGAAATGGAAGATCAGTTAACCGGTCTCGAATTTATTAAAGCACTGAATTATGTGGACACGACACGAATGGGAATTCATGGCTGGAGTTTCGGCGGATTCATGACTGTTTCGATGATGACGAGAAATCCCGGAATATTCAGAGCTGCTGTGGCAGGTGGTCCGGTGATAGATTGGAGTTATTATGAAGTGATGTACACCGAGCGATATATGGATACGCCGCAAACCAACAAAGAAGGTTATGACAAAAGCAATCTTCTTAATTATGTGGATAAATTAAAAGGCAAAATGATGTTAATTCACGGAACGTCTGATGATGTGGTTGTTTGGCAACATAGCCTTATGTACCTGAAAAAGGCAGTCGAAAAAAATGTTCAGGTCGATTATTTTGTATATCCCGGACATCAACATAATGTGTTGGGAAAAGATCGTGTACATTTGATGAATAAAATCTCAGAATATTTTATTCAGAACCTGTAGAGGCGTTGCATGCAACGACTTGAAAAGTTGATAGGTTGATAGGTTGAAAGGTTGAAGGGTTGAAGGGTTGAAAGGTTGATGAGTTTTTGTTCATACCTCATCCCATTTTGCACCAAATTCCACATTATTAAAATTGTTAATTGTTAATTGTTAATTGTTAATTGAAGTTTCTATATACTTAAGAATCTCTTCCCTTCCTTCCCGTTTTTTGGATGAAGTATAAAACATCGGGGGAAGATCGTCCCAATAAAGCAATAATTCTTTTTTGAATGCGGCAATATTTTTTGCGAGTTCATTCTTTTTCACCCGGTCGATTTTAGTGAAGACGATAGAAACGGGAATTTCATTTTTTCCGATCCACTTCAAAAATTCGAGATCGCTTTTTTGAGGAGGGATACAGGCATCAATCAATAAAAATATATTATATAAAGATGGCCGATTCTTTAAATATTCCTGCACCATCTTTTCCCATTCCGCACGCGACGATTGCGAAACACGCGCATATCCATAGCCGGGAAGATCGACCAGATACCAGGTGTCATTAATAATAAAATGATTTATTAATTGAGTTTTGCCGGGTGTCGAAGAAATTTTCGCGAGCGAACCGAACCCGGTTAACATATTAATCAGTGATGATTTTCCTGTGTTTGATCTGCCCGCGAAAGCAAATTCAGGAAATTTATCGGGCGGACATTGTGCTAATTTTGTGCTGCTTTTTAAAAATAAAGCTGAAGAAATATTCATCAAACCTTTGGCTCGTCTTTATACTGTTTATCGAGCCACTCAGAAATAATATTATTGAAAGCTTCAGGCTGTTCCATCATCGCTGCATGACCACAGTTGTCGATCCAGAACAATTCGTTATGGGGCATCAGTTTATGAAAATCTCCTGCAACATCTTTTGGAGTTACATTGTCCTGTTTTCCCCAAATGAGACAGGTTGGAATTTGAATATTTGCGAGCTCTTTACTCATGTTATGCCTGATCGCTGATTTTGCAAGCGCTAAAATTCTCAAAAGCTTTCCACGATTATTCACTATTTCATATACTTCATCGACCAACTCTTTGCTTGCCGATTTCGGATCATAAAAAGTAAATTCCACTTTCGCTTTTATAAAATCATAATCTTCCCGCCGCGGAAACGTACCGCCCATCGTGTTTTCGTATAGACCGGAACTACCCGTAAGCACCAGTCTGAAAACGTCTTCCGGATATTTAGTCACATAAATAAGTGCAACATGTCCGCCAAGAGAATTTCCTATTAAAGAATATCTTGTGTATCCTTTATATTTAATGAATCGGCGGATAAACTTCGCAAGATTGGATACGTTCGTTAGAAGAAGCGGTAGATCATAGATCGGCATCAGAGGAATAACAACTTTATATTTTGTTGACAATTTTTCCAAGACTTCTTTCCAGTTGCTAAGCGCTCCGAATAAGCCGTGAAGAAGTATGAGCACAGGTCCCTCACCTGCTTCGATATAATGATATTTCCTTTGTCTTTTGATACTAAAATCCATACTCAAAATTTTTCCAAATATAAGAAAAATCTATGAAATTTCGTTGAGAAATAAGGAATTACTTCCTTTGACTCACCAAATACTACCATGACCCTCAAACACTCTCTCTGGGCTTTTGCCCTTTTACTCCCTTTCCTGACCCATGCTTCTGACGGGGATTCTGTTTCCTACAATAAGAAACTTTCGCTAGGTGTCAGAAGTACTGTCAGTCTTTTTAACCCCGACAATAATGGTTCGGTTGGCACCGGAGTTGGCGGACAAATGCGAATCCGGTTCTCGAAAAGACTAAATACAGAATGGTTCGCCGACTATATAACTTCCGGTTACGGTCCGGACGCATTCCGCAGAGATATGCATATCGGCTGGTCGGTGATGTTTTACCCCGGTGCATTTGCACCGAAGCCGGGCTCGTTCAATCCGTACATAGTTGCAGGACATTGTTTCGATTATTCTTCTGTATATACAACCACCT
>JAHEYM010000470.1 GCA_023251595.1 Bacteroidota bacterium | reverse complement strand
ACCGACTACAGCTCCCACAACCGGGGGTACAATTACGGTCTCACATACTGCTTCAGGAAGTGTATCAACAGTGAGTTTTGCTGATGGTATCTCGACTGTGCAAAGACGGGGTGATTCGTATTGGAATGTTTCTACAGCAAACGGACTTGCGGGCGGAACCTATAATCTTAGAATCCAGGGAAATGGTTTCGGAACTGTGAATGACGTGAATGACCTTAGACTTACACTCGTTGGAAGCGTGGTCGGGACGGCAGGAACGAATTCTGGAACCACAAGCGTTCCGGTTGTAAATCGAACAGGACTCACATTAGGCAACCTGTCGAACAATTTCTATTTTGGTTCAGCTAACGGTGCTAACTCACCGCTCCCGATACAATTGTTGAGTTTCGAGGCAAAACCTTCTTCCGACGTAGTGAAATTGGTTTGGGTAACGGTAAGTGAGTTGAATAACGACTACTTCACCATAGAAAAAAGCATGGACGGAAAAGACTTTACAGATGTAAAGAGAGTACCGGGAGCCGGGAACAGCACACGATTGATCAATTATAATACAGAAGATCCGAATCCAACGAAAGGTCTTACATATTACAGATTGAGACAGACTGATTTTGATGGCACGACAACAACTTCTGACATCGTTGCGGTCAGAACCACTTCCGAAATCGAGTTTAAAATTTTCCCCAATCCATCAGATGGTAGTAAGTTATGCGCGAGAATTATCGGTTCAGATCAGGAAGAAGTGATTCTGACAATTCACGATATGCAGGGGAGACAGGTGTATACAAAGACTGCAACTCTGACCGATGGTGTCATAAATATCCCGCTTGATCTTGAGTTTCAGTTACCGGTGGGTCAATACATTGTAACTGTTCCGATAGGAGAGAAAACATATTCACAAAATATAGTCATCAAGAAGTGACCCCCTATATGGGTTTGGTTTGCCATCTTTCGCCCTGAGCATCGGCACTTAGCTCGTATTTATGACAGCGGCTGCATTTTCGTTTGCGTCTGAACAGCATAATATCAGGATGATGTTTGAGACCGGGGAAGTTTTTGTATCCCCATTTGTGTCCGAATAGTGAACAAATCAATTGTTTGAATAACATGTTGATAATTGTTAACTGTTTATAAGAACGTTTTCCGAAAACTGTCAATCTTTTATACGAGCCAAATTTAAGAAGTTATCACTCCGCTCAAAGCATACAAGAAGGCGTACTTATGAAATGTGGATTGTTCATAACCAAAGCATTGCAGGTATCGTTTTTTTGATGATGTTATAGATTTTGTGTAGTTTTGCGCGAACTTTAAACTAAAAAACACATGAACACAAAGAAATTATTGTTGTTACCGATTCTCACGGTAATGATGGCTTTCTCTTCCTTTGGCCAGGGATTTTATATCAATGTTGGTGCGGGTTATGGCTTCTCAAATGCCGCCGGCTCAATCGGTTCAGATTATACACATAGTGAAACAGGACTAACTCCAAGAAATACCGGAGAGAGCTATACGCTCGTGAAAGGATCTTTCGGAGCAGGTCTAAATTTGGGTCTGTCAGCAGGGTATGCGTTCAACGAACATGTATCGGCTGAACTTGGATTCTCAATGTTAATGGGTAGTTCTTACGATGTTACTTCGACATTTACTTATAGTTTTGACACAACAATGGTTGGCGCTTTCAGTCATCACGAATCGTCTGTCGATAAAACAACTTACAAAGGTTCAATGATTCGTATCACACCTTCCATCAAAATCACAGGAGGAGACGCTGACGCAAGCATTCGTCCTTATGCAAGAATCGGTATTGTTTTGGGTTTGAGCGGAAAAGTTACAGCAACATCAACCGGCAACTCAAGTTTCTCTGAAACGCTGATGACATCTGAGACACATGTTTCTGAAGGAACTGAGGAATACACAGGTGGAATGGCGACAGGACTATCAGGTTCTCTTGGCGTACTATATAAATTGAGTGAGACAATGGCTCTTTATGGTGAAATCAATATGGTAGGTCAGAGCTGGGCGCCTACAACAGGTACTATCACAAAATCTACATACGATGGCGTTGATGAACTTGCAACGATGAAAACCAATCAGAAATCTTTCACTTATTCTGATACCTATTCTGTGCCTACTTCAATCAATGAAGGCTCACCTTCACCAGGTTTAAAAACATACGTTCCGTTCAGTTCTTTCGGAATTGCTATTGGTTTACACATGAGTTTCGGCAGCAAGTAATCACTTGTTTTCAAAAACATTACGGGAAAACCCTCTTCGGAGGGTTTTCTTGTTTCAGGAAGCCGGTTCATTTTTACTAACTTTGCTACAGTACTAAAGGTGTCCCAAAAGAATTTCACTATGAAGAAACATATACTGCTCCTTTATTTCGCGGGGATGATGTTCTGCGCAGTTTCATCTTCCGCTCAAAAATTTTATCTGAATGTTGGTGGAGGTTATAATTTGCCGAATGCTGCAACAATTATCGGCACCAATATTACCGATACGAGAACCTCGGGTACCGGAACCACCGAAATATTGGATACTAAAAACGTAAAAGGCTCCTTTGGTGCCGGAATTGGTTTCGGAATTTCTGTCGGTTATTCTTTTAACGAGCACGTCAGCGCCGAACTTGGAGGGTCTTACCTTATGGTGAAAAATTATAAATACAATAATATTCTTTCATCAAAAGTAACCTCAGCCTCAGACACAAGTCAAACAGATCAGGATAAATCGACATCAATTAGTGGTTCAATGATCAGAATAATTCCCGGGATTAAAATAACAGGTGGAAATGTTGATTCAAAAGTACGTCCATACGCGAAAGCCGGTTTGGTAGTTGGTATTGGAAGTTCACTGATCTCAAATTATTTGGAAACTTATTCTT
>JAHEYM010000469.1 GCA_023251595.1 Bacteroidota bacterium | reverse complement strand
GTTCGGGCGGATCATGCACTTTCACCTGCATTTCTTCCGGGGTTATAGCCTATCAGTGGTTGTTGAACAGTGCAATCATCCCATTGGCTACAAACGTTTCTTATGTTGCCACACAATCAGGTGCTTATACAGTTGTTATCAATACCTCCTGTGGCATCGACACCTCAGTTGCACAATTCGTCGTTGTAAATACCGCTAACATTATTGTTACAACAGCTCCAAACGACTCTGTTTGTCTGGGTGGTTCCACACAATTACATGCAGTAAATGGTTCGGGATTTACATGGTCGCCATCAACGGGACTTAGTTCCACTTCAGGCGCTTACACTACTGCTACCCCACCACAAACGACGATATACTCTGTGACCGGAACCGGAACAAATGGTTGCACAGGCAGTGTTCCTATAACGGTTACCGTTGTCGATCCTCCGGTTATTTCGATGCCTGTTTTGTCAGACATCTGTATTAACTGGCCGCCTTTCGTACTCACGGGTGCAACACCGGCGGGAGGAACCTATTCCGGACTGGGTGTATCTAATGATACGCTAGATCCGCAGATTGCCGGAACAGGAAGTATCATGATTTATTATCACTACACAGATACAGCAGGTTTTGGTTGCAGCAATACAGATTCAACCCAAATAAACATTAATATATGTTTGGGAATTGCCGATCAAAAAACAAATGGAATAAAAATTAATTCAATTGGAAATAATCGCTGGGATATTTCGGGTGAAATGTTGAAATCGGAAAATTCATTGCTTACGATTATGGCAGCAAACGGGCAATTAATTTCCCGACTTATTGTTTCTCCTTCCGATAACTATATATTTAGTTTACCATCAACCGCAACAGGGATGTATTTTATCCGTGTTACAAATGCTCAAGGTAATTTTTCCTCAAAATTAATTCTGATTGATTGAAATACTCGTTTCGGGATTTGATTCGTAGCCCCGACATTCATGTCGGGCGTAAAGGAATTTCTGCTACCTTCGCACCCTCAAATGAAACACATACGTAATTTTTGCATTATTGCCCATATCGATCATGGGAAAAGTACTCTTGCAGACCGACTTCTCGAAATAACCGGAACTGTCTCCAAACGCGAGTCGCAGGCGCAGGTGCTCGATGACATGGATCTTGAGCGCGAGCGCGGGATCACGATCAAAAGTCACGCGATACAGATGAATTACAATCTGGATGGGCAGGACTATATTCTGAATCTGATTGATACTCCCGGACATGTCGATTTTTCGTATGAAGTGTCCCGATCCATTGCTGCCTGCGAAGGAGCACTCCTGATTGTAGATGCAGCGCAAGGCATACAAGCGCAGACGATTTCGAACCTCTATCTCGCACTTCATCATGATCTTGTAATCATCCCGATCCTGAATAAAATCGATCTTCCGGCAGCTATGCCCGAAGATGTTAAAGATCAGATCGTTGAACTGACAGACTGCGACCGCTCCGAAATTATTCCTGCTTCCGCGAAAACCGGTCTCGGAATCGAAGAAATTCTGAGAGCCATTGTAGATCGTATTCCGGCGCCAAAAGGAGACCCTGATGCACCACTGCAAGCATTGATTTTCGACTCCGTCTTTAATTCATTTCGTGGAATCATAGCGTATTTCAGGGTGATGAATGGAACGATCAAAACAGGAGATCATGTGATGTTCGTCAACACAGGACACGATTATAAGGCAGAAGAAATCGGCATTTTAAAATTAACTAAATCTCCACGTGCCTCAGTCTCTGCCGGCGATGTAGGATATATCATTTCCGGAATTAAAGAAGCCAGAGAAGTAAAAGTCGGTGATACAATAACGCATGTAGATCGTCCCTGTCCCGAAATTATAATGGGTTTTGAGGACGTGAAACCGATGGTATTCGCAGGAATTTATCCAGTCGATACAGATGAATTTGAAGAATTACGCACTTCGATGGGTAAATTGCAACTGAATGATGCGGCACTTGTTTTTGAACCCGAAAGTTCGGCTGCATTAGGTTTTGGATTTCGTTGCGGATTTCTCGGAATGCTCCACATGGAGATTATTCAGGAACGATTGGAGCGCGAATTTAACATGACCGTTATTACAACGGTTCCTAACGTTTCATACGAATGTTTTCTGACCAACGGTGATCATTTGGTCATTAATAATCCGTCGGATATGCCCGATCCGTCTCGAATTGATTATATAAAAGAACCGTATATAAAAGCACAAATAATTACCAAGTCAGAATTTATCGGGGCTATTATGACCCTTTGTATTGGTAAAAGAGGAATGTTGCAGGGACAAGCATATCTCACGACCGATCGTGTTGAACTTGCTTTTGAAATGCCCCTTGCCGAAATCGTTTTCGATTTTTATGATCGTTTGAAAACGGTTTCGAAAGGATATGCTTCTTTCGATTATCATCCGAGCGAATATCGTCAATCGGCTTTGGTGAAAATGGATATAAGATTAAACAACGAACCTGTCGATGCACTCTCCGCATTAATTCATAAAGATTATGCCCATTCGTTCGGCAAAAAGATTTGTGAAAAATTAAAAGAATTATTGCCACGTCAACAATTCGAAATTATTATTCAGGCGGCAATCGGAGCAAAAATTGTGGCGCGCGAAACGGTGAAAGCTTTACGAAAAGACGTGACTGCAAAATGTTATGGCGGTGATATTTCGCGTAAAAGAAAATTGTTGGAGAAACAGAAAAAAGGAAAGAAAAGAATGCGTCAGGTAGGCAATGTAGAAATTCCGCAACAAGCTTTTATGGCGGTGCTTAAACTGGATTGATGACACACCCCTAACCCCTCTTGAGAGGGGAATTTTCTTGCTAGATAAGGAAGAAAAAACTGTATATTTGCATCAAATATAAGGTAAT
>JAHEYM010000531.1 GCA_023251595.1 Bacteroidota bacterium | reverse complement strand
AACGAGGCGAAAGCGGAAGTGACGATGAGAGTGCCTACGACCTTATAATGAAAAACAAAGAGAAGCTGCTAAGCTTGAGCGAACCTACCCGCTTTATATTTTCTCACTCGGCATTGCGAGAAGGCTGGGACAATCCGAATGTTTTCCAGATATGCACATTAAAACACAGCCAATCGAATATTAGCAAAAGACAAGAGATTGGACGGGGACTCAGAATCTGCGTTAATTCTAACGGTGAACGAATGGATTATTCTGTTCTTGAAAATGAATTCTTTGATGTGAATAAATTAACTGTAATTGCCAGTGAATCTTATGATTCGTTTGCTAAAGAACTACAAAATGAAATTGTTGAGACTCTTTCTGAAAGACCGGTTAAACTCACACCGGATGTATTGAATAATCTTGTTTTGGCGAATGATAAGGGCGAGAAGTTTGTTTTTGATAACCAAACCTCTATGGACTTGGTTTTTGATCTAAAAAAGAAGGGGTATGTGGATGATAACTATCAAATAACAGACACCCTTATAAAAGACATAGAAGAAAAGAAATATGAAGTCCCAGCAAAATTGCGCGGATTTGAAATTTGTGTCGTAGAACTCATGCAAGAGATATACACAACAGCAAATTTCAAAGCTGCAGAAGATGATAATGCAAACAACATTAAGGAGGCTATTTTAAAACCTAACGAGAATTTTGCTAAAAAAGAGTTCCAGGACTTATGGAAAAAAATTAAGGTCAAAACTGTTTACGAAGTAGATTTTGACAGTGAAGAACTGATAAAAAAAAGCACAGCGGCTATAAACAACAATCTTACAGTTAAAAAGATTCTGGTAAATATTACTTCGGGTGAGCAGCAGGACAAAATCGATGAAACAAGTCTGAGATCCGGCGAAAGCATGCAAAGACAAAAGAATATTACTGAGAAGGCAGACTCCCTCCTTGGCGCCTTGAAATATGATTTAGTGGCTGAAATCGCTAAAGAAACCAATCTTACCAGAAAAACAACCGTTAAAATATTACAAGGATTGACACTAAAGACTTTTGACAATTTCAGAGTTAATCCTGAGAGCTTTATACATGGCGTTGTCAATCTCATTAATAGTGAAAAAGCAGCAACTCTAATCAATAACATCGTCTATTCAAAAACAGACAAAACTTATGATGATAACATTTTCACCATAAACAATTTCAAAGGGTCATTAGCGGAAAACATTTTAAAAGTTAAAAAGCATGTATATGATTTTGTCAAAACAGGTTCAAAAATCGAAAGAACTTTTGCAACAGACTTGGAATGTGAAGAAGTTTTAGTCTATGCAAAACTACCAAACGGTTTTAAGATACCAACACCTGTTGGTAATTATAATCCAGACTGGGCTATTGTTTTTAATACCGACAAATTTAAGTATGTCTACTTTATTGCAGAAACCAAAGGAAGTATGGAAAGCCTTCAATTAAAAGAAATCGAACGGAAGAAAATTAGTTATGCAAGAAAACACTTTGAAGCCTTAGGACACTCGGATATAAAATATGATGTTATTGATTCATATCAGTCATTGAGAGATAAAATAATGAGATAGAGGGTACGCCTTCAAAGTCGTGATTCGACAATATTTAGAAACCGCTGATTAGAGCAAAGGTTTAACTCTTATTTCTTCGGTTAACCTTTTTTCCTGTTCAGTCACAGCATTCGTTAAACTTCTACAAAACAGAAGATCAAAGAATGCTGTGTTATTTTATTGATTCCTTGCCATGCTCTGTTTGAAATCTTATTGTATACTAATCTTCAACCTTTTTAGAAATGGTATTCAAAATGTCGGGGGTTCAAATCCCCACATATCCACTATTCAGACATTCGAAACTTAACGTATTCCCCACAACTGTAGTCAAACTGTAGTCAACTCCATCGTAATTGATAGGAACACAAAGGAATTGACAGGATACTTTGTTTTTTGATAACATACGAGCGGATAAATGTTTGCAGTCATATCAGACACAAATTCAGTCACTTATTAAAATACATAAGAATACACAACTTACTAATAACTTGTTGGGCCATATATCCAATGACTACATGCTTGCTTTGTGATAGACAGATATCATTAATAGATGCTCATTTCTTTCCAAGATCATGGTATAATGACACAGGCGAAACCAAATTGCTGTCAAAAAATATTCAATTCTCGAAAAGATTAAGAAATGGATTATATTCTAATAAAATAATATGTGGGGAATGCGATAATGCATTTGGAAACTACGAAAGAAATATGGCGAATGCCACGAATAAATTCCATCTTAAAACCGCAAGTGTAATTGACATGGATGGATTTAAATTTAAGAAAATCAATGTCGCGGAATGTGATTTATATTTTTCAATACTTTTTCTGCTATGGAAATTTTCGGCAACGGCATTTACTCCAGAGAATTACATCAATATTGGACCGCATTTTACCGTCCTTAAAGAAATTTTGTTAAACAAAAACCTGAATTTAGCAAAAAGTAGATTTAGTATAATTATTTGTTATTATAGTGACATGCCAACTGACGGTGATATATTTTCAGTACCAATGAAAGTGCGTTATAATGGCAGTTATTCTGATTTTAATTCAATTGTGATTCAAGTGAAATCATGTCAGATTATAATAAAAGTTGACAGCAGGCCGATCCCTGCTCCATTTGATAAATTGACGGAATTTACCACAAAGGGGCAATTCTTGCCAACCTCATTCTTTAAAACAGGAATGTTTGATAATGTAAAAAGAATTATGAAACATTGCCCATGGAAACGATGAAATGGCCCAAAAAGGAGATGCACCGGAGTCGGCTTTGGCCGGCCCGGTGATCTTTGTCGTTAGTTGATCTTTCGCGGGAGTTGTGCTAATTTT